>JAEUQQ010000255.1 GCA_016789685.1 Acidobacteriota bacterium
CCGACCTGCGGTACGCGTCGCGTGCCGACCCCTGCTGCCGTGCGCATCGCCCTCGACGTCCGCAAGTTGCACGATTACGGCATCGGCACCTACGTCCGCAACCTGCTCACGCAGTTGGCGCGGATCGACGCCAGGTCCGAGTACGTCCTGCTCTGCCGGCCCGACGACGTGGCGATCGCCGCACCGCTGGGGCCCAACTTCCGCGCGGTGGCAACCGACGCGCGCCCCTATTCGGTCGCGGAGCAGCTGGTCATCCCGTGGCTCGTCAGGCGCGAGCGGCCCGACGTCTTCCACACCCCGCACTACGTCCTGCCACCGCTGACCACGGTCAAGTCGGTCGTGACGATCCACGATTGCATCCACCTGATGTTCCCGCAGTACCTGCCGAACCGCATCGCGCCGTTCTACGCGCGTGGGGTGATGTGGGCGGCGGCGCATCGTGCCTCGCGGATCCTGACCGTCTCTGACGCGTCGAAGCGCGACATCCTGCGCTTCTTCGACGTGCCCGAGTCGAAGATCGACGTCATCTACAACGCGATCGACGAGCGCTTCGACACGCCCCCCGACGAGGAGCAGGTCCGCCTCGTGCGCGAGCGGTTCCAGCTCGACGGTGAGTTCCTGCTCTACGCCGGCAACATCAAGCCGCACAAGAACCTCGAGCGGCTGCTCGAGGCGTTCCAGCAGCTGCACACCGACACGCGGTTCCAGCACCTGCGGCTGCTCATCATCGGCGACGAGATCTCGAAGTACCCGACGCTGCGACGCGCCGTGCACCGCCTGATGCTGCACAAGAAGGTCCGGTTCCTGGGCTTCGTGCCCTACGAGACGCTGCGCGTCCTGTATCGCCTGGCAAGCGTGTTCGTCTTCCCCTCGCTGTACGAGGGGTTCGGGCTGCCGCCCATCGAGGCGATGGCCAGCGGCACGCCGGTGGTCACCTCGAACGTGTCGTCGCTGCCCGAGGTGACGGGCGATGCGGCGATGCTGATCGACCCCTACGACCCCTCGTCGATTGCCAACGGCCTGCGGCAGGTGCTCGCCGATGGCGCCCTGCGGGCGCGGATGGTGGCGCGGGGGCTCGAGCGGGCACATTCGTATTCCTGGGAAGCGTCGGTCCGCCGCATCCACGAGGTCTACGCGGCGGTGGCCGCGGCATGATCGAGGCGCGACCGGCCCCCCAGGGGCCCGCCGGCGGGCTGCGCGTGGCCCTGGTGCACGACTGGCTGACCGGCATGCGCGGTGGCGAGAAGGTGCTCGAGGCGTTGTGCGGGATCTGGCCCGCGGCCGATCTCTTCACCCTGCTGCACCAGCCCGGCACCGTCAGCCCCACCATCGAACGGCGGCGGATCGTGACGTCCTTCGTCGACCGCCTCCCGTTCGGGCACCGGTACTACCGGCACTTCCTACCGCTGTTTCCGCTGGCGATCGAGCAGTTCGACCTCGACGGCTACGACCTGGTGGTGTCGACGAGTTCGTGCGCAGCCAAATCGGCGGTGACCGCCCCGGCGACCCCGCACCTCTGCTACTGCCACTCGCCGATGCGGTACGCGTGGGACCAGTTCGACGCCTACTTCGGGCAGCAGCGGCTCGGCCTGGCCTCGCACCTCGCGCGCCCGGTGCTCGGGGCCCTGGCGCGCTGGGATGCCGCCACCAGCCACCGCCCCGACCGGTTCCTGGCCAACTCCCGGTACATTGCCGACCGGATCCGCCGATACTATAATCGCCCGTCGGTCGTCGTCCCGCCGCCCGTGGCGACGGATTTCTTCACCCCTGACGACCGGTCGCGCGAGGGGTTTGCCCTCGTGGTTTCTGCCCTCGTGCCGTACAAGCGCGTGGAACTCGCCATCGACGCCTGCCGCCTCGCCGACCTGCCGCTCACGATCGTGGGAAGTGGCCCCGACCGATCCCGTCTCGAGGGTCGCGCGGCTGGACGTGTGTCGTTCCTCGGCTGGCGCTCCGACGAGGACGTCAGGGAGCTGTACCGGACGGCCTCGGTCGTCCTCCTGCCCGGCGAGGAGGATTTCGGGATCGTGCCGGTCGAAGCCATGGCCTGCGGGACGCCCGTGGTCGCCCTCGGCCGCGGCGGCGTACTCGACACCATCACCGACGGCGTGACGGGCGTGCTCGTCGACGACGACACGCCCGAGGCGTTCGCGGCGGCCCTGCGCGCGGTGCCCGCGACGCCCCCGGCCGCGATCCGCGCCAGCGTCGAGCGCTTCAGCCCCGCGGCGTTTCGCGGACAGATCGAGGCCATCGCTGCCGACCTCCTCGCGGCCGAGGGAGACGCGCGCCGATGGTGAAGCGCTACAACCGCCTGCTGGTCGCCATCCATGTCGTGGGCGACAGCCTCCTCGGCATGACAGCGTTCCTGCTGGCCTACGCGGTGCGGTTCGAGACAGGCCTCATCTCGGTGACCAAGGGCCACCCCCCGCTGCGCCAGTACCTCGACGTGCTGCCGTTCATCGGGGTCGTCGTGCCCCTGGCGTTCCACCTGCACGGCATCTACCGCCTCCGTCGCGGCCGGACCCGCGTGGACGACTTCTTCGGCGTCCTGGTGGGCTCGATTCTCGCCGTCGTGCTGGGCATCGTGAGCACGCTCTACTTCCAGGCCTACTACGTGCCCGACGCCCTGAAGGACCGGGGCGCGCTCGAGGTGTCTCAGCTGGTGTGGGGGCTGTTCCTCGCCTTCACCGTGGGCTCCACGTACGCATCGCGGGCCGTCGTGCGGCGGGTGCTCGAGCAGCGCTGGCGTCAGGGCGTGGGGCTCAAGCGGGTGCTGATTGCCGGCGCGGGCGATCTCGGGCGCGCGGTGGCCGACAAGATCCTCGAGCACCGCGACTTCGGCTACGCCATCGTGGGCTTCATCGACGATCGCGCCGGCGATCACATCGGCTATCGCGGGTTGCCCATCCTCGGCACGCTCGGCGAGGCCTCGGACGTCGTGCAGCGTGAGCGTGTCGACCAGTTGTATGTCGCCCTGCCCCTCGACGAGCACGTCAAGATGCTGGAACTCGTCGAGAACGCGAACCGCGAGCTGCTCGACGTGAAGGTCGTCCCCGACCTGCTGCAGGTGATCGCGCTGCGAGCGCGGCTCGAGGATCTCGACGGGATTCCGATCATCAACATCCACGATGTCCCGCTGCGCGGCCTGAACGCCGTGCTCAAGCGGATCATCGACGTCGTGTGCTCGGCTGGGGCGCTGCTCGTGCTGTCGCCCGTCATGGCCCTGATCGCGCTCATCGTCCGGCAGACGAGCCCGGGCCCGGCGCTCTACCGCCAGGAGCGCATGGGCCTCGACGGCATGTCGTTCGACGTCTGGAAGTTCAGGTCGATGTTCACCGACGCCGAGTCGGAGGGCCCGCGCTGGTCGCAGTTCGGCGATCCCCGATGCACGCCGGTGGGCAACTTCCTGCGGAAGTGGTCGCTCGACGAACTGCCGCAGTTCTGGAACGTGCTGAAGGGCGACATGTCGCTGGTCGGGCCGCGCCCGGAGCGGCCCTTCTTCGTCGAGAAGTTCAAGCACCGCATCCCGCAGTACATGCTGCGGCACAAGGTCAAGGCCGGCCTCACGGGCTGGGCCCAGGTGAACGGCTGGCGTGGCGACACGTCGCTCGAGAAGCGCATCGAGTACGATCTGTACTACATCGAGAACTGGTCACTGAGCTTCGACATCAAGATCATGTGGCTGACCGTCATCAAGGGCCTCTGGCACAAGCCGGCGTACTGAGGCGGCCCATCACCCTCTCGTCGTGCGGCCGCCCAGGCGCGCGACGGACTCCCGAGTTCCGCACACCCCATGCCACAGCAACGAGTCGTCATCACCGGCGCCGCCGGCTTCATCGGATCGCACCTGTCGGAGACCCTGCTCGACCGCGGGTTCGCGGTCGTCGGGATCGACAACCTGCTGACGGGCGACATCGCGAACATCGCGCACCTGGCGGGGCGTGACTTCTCGTTCATCAAGCACGACGTCACGAACTACATCTACATCGACGGTCCGGTCGACTACGTGCTGCACTGGGCCAGCCCCGCGAGTCCGATCGACTACCTCGAACTCCCGATCCCGACGCTGAAGGTCGGCGCGCTGGGCACGCACAAGGCGCTCGGCCTCGCCAAGGAGAAGGGCGCGCGCTTCGTGCTGGCCTCGACCTCAGAGGTCTACGGCGATCCGCTCGAGCACCCGCAGAAGGAAACCTACTGGGGAAACGTCAACCCCATCGGCCCGCGCGGCGTGTACGACGAGGCCAAGCGGTTCGCCGAGGCGATGACCGTGGCCTACCACCGGTATCACGGCGTCGACGCGAAGATCGTCCGCATCTTCAACACCTACGGCCCCCGCATGCGGGTCAACGACGGCCGCGCCGTCCCGGCCTTCATGAGCCAGGCGCTGCGCAACGAGGACGTCACGATCTTCGGCGACGGGTCGCAGACCCGGAGCTTCACCTACATCACCGACCTCGTCGACGGCATCATCCGC
>JAEUQQ010000291.1 GCA_016789685.1 Acidobacteriota bacterium
GGGTGGGCAACGTGCTGGCAATGACCGTCTTCTCGGCCCTGATGGGTGCTCTCGGGGCGGCCACGCGGCGCACCGGCATCGACCTCCACCGTGGCCTGATCGCCGCCTGCTCCCTCGCCGCCATCGCCGTCGGCAGCTACTGGCTCATTTCGTAACCCCGGGTTGTCGCCACACCTCAGCAATATCGAATTGGGGTCTGACCCCAATTCCGGGTGTTTGCCGGTGGCTCTAGGCGAAAAACGCTATTGGGGCCTGACCCCAATTCGGTCAGCTGGGGGTTGCGGGGCGGAAACGGGCGTTACCCGACGCGGCGGACGATGAAGCACTTGAGGTAGTAGGTCTCGGGCACGCCGAGCAGGACGGGGTGGTCGCGCCCCTGCATGCGCTTCTCGACGACCGCGACGGGCACTTCGGCATCGAGGGCCGCCCGGTAGACGACGTCGCCGAACATGGCTTCGTCGACGTGGTAGGAGCAGGTACACGTCACCAGCACGCCGCCGGGCTTGAGGATCTTGAGGGCGCGGAGGTTGATTTCCTTGTAGCCCGTCAGCGCCTTGCGCAGCGCGTCGCGGTTCTTCGCAAACGCCGGCGGATCCAGCACGACGAGGTCGAACCGGTCGTCGGAGTGCTCGATCTCGCGCAGTTCGTCGAAGACGTTCACGGCGCGGGCCTCGATGTTCTCGCGCCCGTTGAGCGCCGCGTTTTCGCGGATGTGCCGCACCGCGTCCTCAGAAACGTCGAGCGCCACCACCGACTCGGCCCTCGCCGCCAGGTTGAGCGCAAACCCGCCGTTGTAGCTGAAGGCATCGAGGACCCGCCCGCGCGCGTACCGCGTCGCCGCCTCGCGGTTCTCGCGCTGGTCGAGAAACAGCCCCGTCTTCTGCCCCATCCGCAGGTCGACCTCGTAGCGGACGCCGAGTTCGCTCACCTGGATCCGTTCGGGCACCTCGCCGTGGAGCACGTCAACCCGGCGCTCGAGCCCCTCGAGCTCGCGCACGCGCGGATCGTTGCGCGCCAGGATCCCCGCCGGCTGCAGCTGCGCCACCAGTGCCGTGACGATCTCGTCGAGTCGTCGGTCCATGCCCTCTGACAACGCCTGGAGCACGACGTAGTCGCCATACCGGTCGACCACGAGGCCCGGCAGCAGGTCACCTTCGCCATGGACGAGGCGATAGGCGGTCGCATCGATGCCGAGCGAGGCGCGATACGCGATGGCCGTCGCGATGCGCTGGCCGATGAAGCCCTCGGGCGGCGGCGCATCGCCGCGCGACACGATGCGCAGCGCGATCTGCGACTTCTGGCTGAACAGCGCGTGGGCGAGCACACGCCCGCGGGGATCGGCCACCGCCACCAGGTCTCCGCCCTGTGCCTGGATGTCCTTGAGATCCGATCGGTAGATCCAGGGATGCCCGATCCGGACCCGGTCGGCTCCACGGAGCGAAACGACGATGCGTGACATGGACATGGCGGCAGGGGGAGGCAGCGCGGATGTGCGAAACGGGCGCTGCAGACCCGACGCTATAATACGCGCCATGACGATCGCGCTCGGCGCAGACCACGCCGGCGTGGCGCTCAAGGACGCCGTCAAGCACCTGCTCGACGCCCGCGGCCTGCGCTACACCGACTTCGGCACCACCGCCGACGCCTCGGTCGACTACCCCGACTATGCGGCGAAGGTGGCCCGCGCGGTCGCCAGCGGCGAGGCCGACCGCGGGATCCTCGTCTGCGGCACCGGCGTCGGCATGGCCATCGCGGCGAACAAGGTCGCGGGCATCCGCGCCGCGCCCGTCTACACGGCCGCCACGGCGCAGATCGTGCGCGAACACAACGACCTCAACGTCCTGACCCTCGGCGCGCGCACGACCACCGCCGACGAGGCGCGCGACATCGTCGCAGCGTTCCTCGACACTCCCTTTGCGGGCGGCCGCCACGGCCGCCGCGTCGACAAGATCTCGGCCCTGGACACCACACGATGACCACTGCGACCCCGACCGCCGCCTTCCTCCGCACGCTGCACGATACCGACCCAGAGATCGCGCAGGCGATCGCCGACGAACTCCACCGGCAGAACACCGGCCTCGAGCTGATTGCCTCCGAGAACTTCGTCTCGCCCGCCGTGCTCGCCGCGATGGGCACGGTGATGACGAACAAGTACGCCGAGGGGTATCCCGGCAAGCGCTACTACGGCGGATGCGAGTTCGTCGATGTTGCCGAGGCCCTGGCGATCAACCGGGCCAAGGCGCTGTTCGGGGCCGAGCACGCCAACGTGCAGCCGCACTCTGGCGCGCAGGCCAACATGTCGATCTTCCTGTCGATGCTGCAGCCGGGCGACACCATCCTCGGGATGAGCCTGGCGCATGGCGGTCACCTGACGCACGGGCACCCGCTGAATTTCTCGGGGAAGTACTTCACGATCGTGCCCTACGGCGTGCGCCAGGACGACGAGCACCTCGACTACGAGGAACTCGAGCGCAAGGCCCACGAGTCGACACCCAAGCTGATCATCGTCGGCGCGAGCGCGTACCCGCGCACGATCGACTTCGCGCGCATCGCCGCCGTCGCACGCGCGGTCGGCGCGAGACTGATGACCGACATGGCCCACATCGCGGGCCTCGTCGCGGCGGGCGTGCACCCGTCGCCGATCCCGCACAGCGACTACGTCACGACGACCACGCACAAGACGCTGCGCGGACCGCGCGGCGGCCTGATCCTCTCGAAGGCCGAACACGCCAAGGACGTCGATCGCGCGCTGTTCCCTGGCGTGCAGGGCGGACCGTTGATGCACATCATCGCGGCCAAGGCGGTGTGCTTCAGGGAAGCCGCCGAGCCCGCGTTCACCACGTATCAGCAGCAGGTGGTCGCCAACGCGAAGGCCCTCGCGGCAGCGATCGCGTCGCATGGCTTCCGCATCGTCTCGGGCGGCACCGACAACCACCTGATGCTCGTCGACGAGTTTTCGAAGGGCATCTCGGGGAAGGTCGCCGAGGCCGCCCTCGGGAAGGCCGGCATCACCGTCAACAAGAACGCCATCCCGTTCGACAAGAACCCGCCGATGGTCGCCAGCGGCATCAGGATCGGCACCCCGGCCATCACGACGCGTGGCATGAAGGACGCCGAGATGACCCGCGTCGGCGACCTGATCGCGCGCGTCCTGTCGGCTCCCGAGGATGCGGCCTCGCTCGCCGCCGTCAAGACCGAGGTCGAACGCCTGTGCGAGGAGTTCCCGCTGTACCCGACGGCTCGCTAGCCCTCAGGGTCGACCAGATCTTCGACGCCAGCGGCGAACTCGCGCGCGTCCTCGACGGGTACGAGCCACGCGCGTCGCAGCGCACGCTGGCCGTCGAGATCGCGCGCGCGTTCGACGACGGCGGGCGCCTGCTCGCCGAAGCCGGCACGGGCACGGGCAAGACGCTCGCCTACCTGGTGCCGGCCATCCTCAGCGGCCGCCGCGCCCTGATCTCGACCGGCACCAAGAACCTGCAGGAGCAGATCCTGCAGAAGGACCTCCCGATCCTCCGCAGCGCGCTCGACCGCCCGTTCAAGGCCGTGTGCATGAAGGGGCGCGGCAACTACCTCTGCAAGCACCGCTGGACGCAGTTCCGCGAGCAGCCGGTGATCAAGTCGGCCGCCGACCGCATC
>JAEUQQ010000324.1 GCA_016789685.1 Acidobacteriota bacterium
CCCCAGGCAGGGAGGCGCCGCGCCAGGTGTCGGCCGGCCGACACTTGGCACGGTCAGAGCGTCAGCCCTTCGTGCTCATCGCCTGCAGCAGCGCCTCGATCTTCGAGAGCCGCGCGTCGATGGCGTCGAGACGCCCCATCACGAGGGGCCGCCCTTCGCCGGCATCGCGCGCCGCCGACCGGCGCGAGAGCCGCCGGTTTTCTTCCTCGAGGGCCACGCGGTCGTGGATGCGCTGGAGCACGACGTCGAGCTGGCCGAGCGAGAAGGGTTTCGTGAGGTAGTCGTAGGCCCCGAGGCGGACGGCCTTGATCGCCGTGTCAATCGACGCGTAGCCCGTGACGATGACGACATAGCACGACGGATTGGCATGGCGCGCCGCCTCGAGCACGCCGATCCCGTCCGTCCCTGGCAACTGCAGGTCGGTGATGACCAGCCCGTAGCGCGCCGGTTCCCGCTCGATGGCCGCCACGGCGGCCCGGCCATCCCCGGCCGACGAGACCCGAAGGCCTCGCGTCTTGAAGAACTCGGCCAGCAGCTCGAGTACTTCCGGCTCATCGTCGACGACGAGCACTTCCGAGAGGGTCGAAAAGTCGACAGGTTGTGGCACGTTCAGCAATGGCACGATGAGAACCCCCGGCCGCAATGTCGAATAATCGGCATGCTGGAAGATTTCTTGAACATTTTTCCGACGAATCGTCTACACTCACGAAGGCCTCCGACCGACACTAGTGACGGGTGGCCGACACGGCCTCCCGTCTTGGAGACGTTCGATGACCCTGCGCGCTCAACCCACCGTCCTGGTAATCGACGATGAACTCGACCTCCGGTCGATGATCGCGGAGTCGCTCTCGGCCGACGGGTTTGCCGTCGCGCAAGCGGCCGACGGCGCCGAAGCCCTTGAACGACTCAAGTCGTTTGCCTACGACGCCCTGGTCATCGACCTGCGCCTGCCCGACGCCGACGGGATGGAGGTCCTCGACACGGCCCTCACGCGGTATCCGGACATCCTCGCGGTGATGATGACGGGATTCGGTGGGGTGGCCGAGGCCGTCGCGGCCATGAAGCGCGGCGCCATCGACTTCCTCATCAAGCCGTTCCAGCTCGCCCAGCTGTCGCGCGTCCTGACGGCCGGGCTCGAGCAGCGGCGCCTCAAACAGGAGAACGCGGAACTGCGCGCGCAGCTTCGCGACCGGTACCGCTTCGATAGCGTTGTCGGTCAGAGCGTGCCCATGCAGCAGGTCTTCGCCACGCTCGAACTCGTGGCCCCGATGAACAGCACGGTCCTGATCCAGGGCGAAACGGGGACAGGCAAGGAACTGATCGCGCGCACGATCCACCACAACAGCCCCAGGGGCGATCAGCGGTTCGTGGCCTTCAACGCCGCCGCGATTCCCGAGCCGCTCGCCGAGGCCGAACTCTTCGGGCACACGAAGGGCGCCTTCACGGGCGCCGTGAACGCGCGCGTCGGCCGCTTCGAACTCGCCCACCGCGGCACGTTGTTCATCGACGAAGTCGCCCTGATGTCGCTCCCGTTGCAGGCGAAACTGCTGCGCGCGCTGCAGGAGCGCGAGTTCGAGCGCGTCGGCGAATCGCGCCCCGTCAAGTTCGACGCACGCATCGTCGCCGCGAGCAACACCGACCTCAAGCAGCTCGTGAAAGACGGCCGGTTCCGCGAGGACCTGTACTACCGGCTCAACGTCATCCCGATCACGCTGCCGCCCCTGCGCGAGCGCCGCGAAGACATCCCGCTGCTGGCGCGGCACTTCGTCCAGAAATCCTGCCGGAACAACAACCTCCCGATCCGGACACTCACGCAGGACACGATCCGGGTGCTGATGAACTACGCCTGGCCGGGCAACATCCGGCAACTCGAGAACGCCGTCGAACACGCGGTGGCCATGTCGGGCGTCGAGAAGGAAGTGACACCGCGCACGCTGCCCGAGGACGTCGCCCAACCGGCCGCGTCCATGCTGTTGCCGTCGATGAGCATCCCCGATGAGGGCATCAACTTCACGTCGGTGGTCTCGCAGATCGAGCGGGAACTGATCCTCCGCTGCCTCGAGAAGACCGGCGGCAACAAGCGCCAGGCGGCCCGCCTCCTGCAATTGAGCCGGACGACCTTGATCGACAAGCTCAACCGCCTGAATCTCTCCGATCAGGCGTCGGCCGCTTCATAGGCTCGCGTCGCGCCGCGGGCGGCGGTGCACGCCGCGGCCCCTAGGCCGGCGAGAAGCGCAGGGTCGCACGAGTGCCGTGGCCCTCGAGCGGCGCCACTTCGAGCGTGCCCCCGTCGCGCACGACCAGCGCCCGCCCCACGGCCAGCCCCAGGCCAATGGCCTTCGTCGACCGCGTGGTGTAGAACGCGTCGCATGCGCGTGCCGCAACGTCGGCGGCAATCGGCCCGCCGTTGTCGTCGATGGCGATCTCGATGGCGTCGGCCTCCCCACGACCGATGGTCACCTGCAGCCTGGGCGAGGCCCGGCCCTCGAGGGCCTGCTCGGCGTTGATGATCAGGTTGACCAGCACCTGCAGCAGGTGATGTCCATCCACGCGCACGAGGTGAGGTCCACCCTCACCAATCGCGGTTGCGACCTGCACGCGCGCACGCGACAGGTGATACCGGCGCAGCGCCAGGGCCTGTTCGA
>JAEUQQ010000397.1 GCA_016789685.1 Acidobacteriota bacterium
GCAGCCGGATCATGTAGCGGCGTGCGATGGCGTAGCGCGTCGAGTGGATATCGACGAGGCGGACGCGCGCGCGGCCGGTCTTGGCGTCGAGCATCTCCGAGAAGGGCACGGCCACGAAATGGCCGCCCTGCATCGAGATCATCGCCGCGTTGCCCCCCGACAGCAGGTACTTGGTCGCGCAGTAGCCGAGATCGCGCGTGTACTCCATGTCCATCGGGATCGGATCGGCGCAGCGGAGCTCGTAGCCGATGTTCTTGGCCGCGATCGTCGTCTTGAGGCCGAACTGGGCGAGGCGCTTCTGGACTTCGGCCTTGAGGATCTCGCCGATGTTGACCTCGGCGATGCGCACGTGGCCGTGCTCGTCGCGTTCGACGTCGGGCAGGTGCGCGAGGTCCTCGGCGCTCAGGTCGAGCACGAGACCCTCGGCGATCACCGCGACGCCGTCGCGGCGGCCGTAGCTGAGGCGCTTGATGATCGCGCCCACCAGCGTGTCGACGATGTGCTGGAGGCGGACGGGGCGGCCCGAGAACTCCTCGGGAATCAGCGTGAGCGTCGCGCCGGCCGACTTCCCGATGCCGAGGGCGAGGTGCCCCGCCTTGCGTCCCATCGCGATCACGAAGTACCAGCGCGACGTCGTCTTGGCGTCGACCATCAGGTTCTTGACGATCTCGACACCGTGGTGCCGCGCGGTCTGGTAGCCGAACGTGTCGACGTGCGCGGGCAGCTCGAGGTCGTTGTCGATCGTCTTCGGCACGTGGACGACGTGGATGCGTCCGCCGGCCTTCTGCTCGAGCATCATCGCCGAGAACATGGTGTCGTCACCACCGATGGTGATGAGCGACGACACGTTGAGCCGCAGCAGCGAGATGACCACGTTCTCGAGGTGCTGCGGGTTCTTGGTCGGGTTGGCGCGCGAGATGCCGATGTGCGATCCGCCGCGGAAGTGGATGCGGCTGATCTGATCGATGTCGAGCGGGATCACGCGGTCGATGTTGCCCTGCATGATCCACTCGAACCCATCGCGGATGCCGACGACCTCGACATCTTCGAGGCGTCCGCGGATGGTGGCGGCGCTGAGGACGGAGTTGATGCCGGGTGCCGGACCGCCCCCGACGAGAATGGCGAGTCGCTTGGTCACGGTGGCGATCCTACTTCCAGCGAAGCGTTTCGCTCAAGCCTTCGACTCGCCTTCGACTCGCTGCCTTCGACTCGCTGCGCTCGCTCAGGCCAGGGCGAGGGGGGGTCACATCTTTCTTCATCACATTTCGCACGCTCTGACCCCGGTCGATGGCCCGGACCGGCATCAGCGGCGGCGCCTGGCCGCGAGACCGACGCCGGGGCGGCGTGACAGGGCGCTGGGGGGCGGTCGATGTGCCCGAGAGGGATTCAGGCAGGACGCACCAGGCCCCGCGCCTGCCGTGCACGCGCGAGACGCTCGAGGATGGGGCCCGTTTGTTCCAATGAAATGCAGGCATCCGTGATGCTCTGGCCGTAGACGAGGCGCCGGCCCGCGACGACGTCCTGGCGGCCCTCCACGAGGTGGCTCTCGAGCATCGCGCCGAGAATCCGCCACGATCCGGCGGCGACCTGGTCGGCAATCGACGCGCCGACCGCCACCTGGCGGGTGTGGTCCTTCTGGCTGTTGCCGTGCGAGCAGTCGATCATCACAGCCTCGGGCAGGCCCTGGGCGGCGAGCCTGGCGCAGACCTCGCTCACGCCATGTGCGTCATAGTTGGGCCCGGTGCGCGTCCCCCCCCGGAGGATCACGTGGCAGGTGTCGTTCCCGGTGGTCTCGAAGATGGCGCAGATGCCCTGCTTGGTGACCGACGGAAAGAGGTGCGACGAGCGTGCCGACAGCACGGCGTCGACGGCCGACTGCGTGTTGCCGTCGGTGCCGTTCTTGAACCCGACGGGCATCGAGAGTCCCGAGGCGAGTTCGCGGTGCACCTGGCTCTCGGTGGTGCGCGCGCCGATGGCGACCCACGACGTGAGGTCGGCGATGTGCTGCGGAATCTGGGTGTCGAGGAACTCCGACGCGGTCGGCAAGCCCAGATCGTTGACGTCGAGCAGCAGTTGCCGCGCCAGTCGCAGCCCCTTGTTGATCTGGAAGCTCTCGTCGAGGTTGGGGTCGTTGATCAGGCCCTTCCAGCCCACCGAGGTGCGCGGTTTCTCGAAGTACGTGCGCATGACGACGATGAGGTCGTCGGCGTAGCGGCGGGCGAGGACGAGGAGGCCCTCGGCATACTCGAGGGCGGCCGAGGTGTCGTGGATCGAGCAGGGGCCGGCGATCACGACGAGCCGGGAATCGCGTCCGCCGACAACGTCGCTGATGGCCTCGCGTGTCGAGGCGACGATGTTCGAGGCCCGGTCTGAGACGGGAATCTCCTCGAGGAGGATGGCGGGCGGAATGAGGGGCCTGACCTGCGTGATACGCAGGTCGTCGGTGCGTCTGAACATGTTGTGCAACAGGATAGGGGGGGTCACATCTTTCTTCATCACATTTCGCACGACCTGTCCCCGCTGACCTCGCCGGCGGGCGTGGGGTCAGAGCGTGCAGAAAGTGATGAAGAAAGATGTGACCCCTCCTATACTCCCGCTGCCGACATGACGAAACGGACACTCATCGCGCACCTCCGCCGCCTCGAGCGCGCCGCACGCCCCCTCGAGCCGCGCGCGGCCGAGCGGCGACGCCTCCGCAATGCCGTCATCGCCTCGACCGAACAGTTCCTCGAACGCCTCGATGACGTCGGCGCCTACGTCGAGACCGCCGACAAGGGCCTCGGACTTCTCGATGCCCCCATCCGCGACACTGGCATCTCGATCGCGCAGGCCCTCGCCCACGTCGAACACGATGTCGTCAGGCCGGGCGGCCAGCCGGCGGCCCCGGGCTACCTGGCCTACATCCCCGGCGGTGGCCTCTACCACTCGGCCCTCGGTGACTACATCGCGGCCGTCACGAACAAGTACGCGGGCATCTTCTTCGCCGGCCCGGGGGCCGTGCGGATGGAGAACCTGCTGCTGCGCTGGGTCGCCGACCTCGTCGGATACCCGGCCTCCGCCGGCGGCAACATCGCCTCGGGCGGAAGCATCGCGAACCTCATCGCCGTCGCCACCGCGCGCGACGCCCACGGCATCTCGGGCGCATCGACGGCCTCCGCGGTCGTCTACCTCACGACGCAGGCGCACCACTGCATCGAGAAGGCCCTCCGCCTCGCGGGCCTCGGCGACGTGCGCCTGCGCCACGTGGCGCTCGACGCACGGTATCGGATGGACCCGGAGGCCCTCGCAGGTGCCATCGCCGACGACCGCGCGCAGGGCCTGCGGCCGTGGATGGTCATCGCGGCGGCGGGCACCACCGACACGGGCGCGGTCGATCCACTCGAGGCCATCGGCGACATCGCCAGGCGCGAGGGGTGCTGGTTCCACGTCGACGCGGCGTACGGCGGCTTCTTCCTGCTCACCGAACACGGCCGCGCGATCATGCGCGGCATCGAACGCTCCGACTCGGTGGTGCTCGATCCGCACAAGACGCTGTTCCTGCCCTACGGCAGCGGCATCGTCCTGGTGCGCGATGCGGCACAACTCGAGACGACGCATCGCTACATGGGGCACTACATGCAGGACGCCCTGCGCGAGCCCGGCGACGTGTCGCCGGCCGAGGTGTCGCCGGAACTGACCAAGCACTTCAGGGCGCTGCGGATGTGGCTGCCCCTGGTGCTGCTCGGCACGCGTCCGTTTGCGGCAGCGCTCGACGAAAAGCTGCTGCTGGCGCGGTACTTCCGCGCCGAGGTGCAGCGACTCGGCTTCGAAGTGGGCCCGGAGCCCGATCTGTCGGTGGTGACCTACCGCTGGGCGCCGCCCGGCGCGACGCTCGACGAAGCCAACGCGCTCAACCAGGCCATCGTCGAGCGGGTGAAGCACGACGGGCGCGTCTTCCTCTCGTCGACGATGCTCGACGGACGCTTCACGCTGCGCCTGGTGGCCGTGTCCTTCCGCACCCACCGCAGGACGATCGACCTCGCCCTCGACGTCCTGTCGTCGAGCCTCCCCTGAGGGGTCACGTCTTTCATTGCAGCAAAAATCAAGACGTGTCCCCGCGGGGTCAGGTCTTGAGAAATGCTGCAATGAAAGACGTGACCCCGCCGCGTCAGTAGCCCATCGCGTAGCCGGTGCGGCGGGGATCGGCGCCGGCGGTCATGGCGCCGGTCACGGGATCGATCCGGATTGCCTGCACGTGCCCGATCGATCCCCAGCCGGGGAGCACGTCGATCGTGTGTCCCATCGCGCGCAACGCCTCGATTGTCGCCGGCGGGAGCCGGCTCTCGACCTGCACCGTGACCGCGGCGCCAGGCTTGTAGAAGTTGGGCGTCGCCACGAGCGCCACGCGCGGCGCCTCGATCGCCTGCTGCACCGGCATGGCGAAATCGATCAGGTTGACCAGCACCTGGAACTGCGTCTGCCCGATCGTCTCGCCCCCCGGCGTGCCGAACACGAACCGCACCTTCCCACCCTCGAGCACCAGGATCGGCGAGTTGTTGAGGATCGGCACCTTCCCGCCTCCCACGAAATTGGCATCGCCGGGATACGGCGAGGTCGAGCCGAGCCGCATGCCATTGTTGAGCAGCAGGCCCGTCGTGCCCACGACCACGTTGTTGCCGAACAGCCCGCCCAGCGTCGGCGTGACGCCGATGGCGTTCCCGAACCGATCGACGATCGAAAAACTCGTGGTGTGCTGCTCGGGATCGTAGTCATCGGGATAACCTGCCGCCCCGCCGCCGCGCACCGCCGGGATCACCACGCCGCCCGGCGTGCCCGGCTCGGGAAACACACCCGCCCGCGCCGGATCGATCAGGGCGCGCCGCTGCGCCGCGTACGCCTTCGACAGCATCGCGGTCGTCGGGATGGTCGTGAACAGCGGATCCGCGACGTAGCGGTAGACATCGGACTTGGCGACCTTGATCGCCTCGACGACCGCATGCACGGCACCCGCCGACCCCGCGCCGGCGGCACGCAGATCGGTCGCCTCGACGAGGTTGGCCTGCATCAGCACTTCGTAGCCACCCCGCGAGGTCGAGATGTTCCCGTACACGTCGAAGCCGCGATAGGTCGCGTGCAGCGGCTGACTCCACGTGGGCCGGAATGCGGCGAGATCCGCCGCGGTCAGCAACCCGCCGTTGGCCCTGAAGAACTGGTCGATCTCCTGCGCGATGTCGCCCGTGTAGAACCGATCGTGCGCCGCCCTGATAGCGCCTGAACGCGACGCGCCCGCCTCGAGTGCGCGCCGCTCGGCCTCGACGAGCTTCCGCAGCGTGGCCGCGTAGTCGGGATTCCTGAACATGTCGCCTGCCTTCAGCGGAAGTCCGCCCGGAAGGAACAGGCGCGCTGTCGTCGGATACTTCGACAGGTTGGCCTTGCCGCGCGCGATGTTCTCGGCCAGCGGCGGCTCGATCGGATACCCGCGCTCGGCAAACGCGATGGCCGTGGCGCTCACCTCGGCGATCGACCTGGTACCGAACCGATCGAGCAGGGCGAGATAGCCGCCGAGATTGCCGGGCACGATCCCGGCCTTCATGCCCGCATTGAGCTCGTCGGCGGTGAGCGCCCCGCCCACGACCGCCTTCGGCGCCGCGCCGGCCATCGACAGCGAGAGTACCGTGGCGCTCTTCGCGTCGTACAGCATCGCGAAGCCGTTGCCACCGATCCCGTTCATCTCGGGCTCGGCCATGGCGGCCGTCAGGCCGACGGCCACGGCCGCATCGAAGGCGTTCCCGCCCGCGATGAGGATCTGCAGCCCGGCCGACGACGAGATGGGATGTCCGGTCGTGACGAGCCCGTGCAGGCCGGCCACCGCCGGACGTGTCTGCACACGCCGATCCGACGCCGGCGCCTCGGCCGCCTGCTGCTGGGCGAGCAGCGACGGTACCGCCAGCGCCAGTGCCACCCCCGCAACGAGCCACATGCGACGCATCACGATCACCTCGAGTCGTTTCAGGAAGGCGCCATCCCTTGCAGGCTGCCGTCGGCCGCACGTCACAGCAACAGGGCTTCGACGCGGTAGGCATAGAGCCGCGCCGTCGTCTTCGACCACACGAACACGGTAAAACGGCCATCCTGCGATGCCACCAGCGCGATCGCGCTGCGCTGGTCGTGCACGAACTGCGCCGCCGACATGTGCCGCGTCCCGCCAAGCTGCGAGGTCGTCAGCACCTGTGGCGGACGTCCCGCGATCGGCTCGGTCAGCGTCACCTGCTCGATGGGCGGGGATCCGCGGCGGCGCACGATCTTCGCGCCAAACGCCAGCAACTCGTAGCTGTCGGTGATGACCGTCGCGCCATCGACGGCCGTCAGGCCGGCAATCGCGTCTACCGACGCGCGCAGTGACGCCTGCCAGGCCGGCGTGTGCTCTTCGTGCAAGCCGACCTCGACCAGCGTCGACAGGCTGCGATACGCCGGCGACACGGCGTACGCCATCGGCGTCACCACCGACTCGCGCCATCCGTCAGACGCCGCCGGCACGATGAGCAGCGATCCGCCGCGCCGGTGCGCCCGCATCGACACCGCGAGCTGCACGAGCACGTTGATCGATCCCGACCACGACGAGGGCGCCACGAGCCCGAGCAGCGAGGTCAACAGCGCCGGGCAGTCGGGCAGGTCAGACGCCGACTCGTCGACCAGCTTCACCTGGTCACCTGCCAGCACGGCGACGTTGACGTACTTTCCCGCCCCTTCACCGCGATGGTGCTTGACGACCAGCAGCCCCGGCTCCACGTTCTCGAGCACGAAGCAGTACTGCGGGACCGACAGCGTCGTGCCCCACACCTGCAAGCCATCGGGGCCATGCCACACGCCGAAATGAATCCCCGGACGCTCGACGATGGGCGCGAGCTTGGCGAGGCCTCCCGGCGTGAACGGCAGGGGGCGCTCGAAGCGCATCGCGTGCATCGCCTGGTCGGGCGAGAGGTAGGCCACCGAAATCGTCGGGAAGTAGCCCTCTTCGCGCCTCAGGCTGGCCCAGAACGTCACGTTGACGATCTCTTCGATCACCGCCGTGTCCGGGACCGGCGCCAGCAGGTCGCCGGGCGCGGGTTCGAGGCCCTCGATGTGCTTCGCGAAGTACGCGTGCATCAGCGGCGCAGCGATGCGGGCAGCGGGATAGGCGTCTCGGGTCGCGGCGTCCTGGGGCACGGCGCCCCGATCATAGCGCCACGCGCGATCCGGGGCCGGCCGGCTCAACCGCTCACGCCCCGTCGCCCCGGGTCCGATACTCCGGATATGGGGGACTCCCGGGCCTCGGCGCACGACCTGCCGTACTGGCGCGAGCGCATCCTGCGTGCGCTGCTCGTGAGCACCTGCTGGTTCGGGGCCGTCGCCTACGTGCCCAGCGTCTGGCTGGCCGTGGTCAACGACCTCTGGGTCATCGTCGTGGCCGACACGATCGTGTACGCGTCGGTGGTCGGCATCACGCTGTGGCCCCGACTGTCGTCGCGCGTGCGCACCTGGACGATGACGGCCCTGGCCTACGCGCTCGGTGTCGTGCTGATCCTGGTCGTCGGTATCGCCGGCAGCGGCCTGATCTGGCTGGCGTGCGCGCCGGTCTTCGCGGCCATCGTGCTCGGGCTCCGTGCGGCCATCCGCATGCTCGTGCTCAACGCGTGCACCATGGCGGCCCTGCTCGGCGCCATGGCCGCAGACCTCTTCCACTACGCCCCAGACACCCTGTTTGCCGACGGCGGATTCGCGAACTTCGTCGTTGGCGCCGCCAATGCCTCGCTGCTCAGCACCGCCGTCGCGTGGTCGATCGGATCGCTGCTGCGGGGCCTCGAAGAGAGCCAGGCGCAGTTGCGGAAGGAGATCGACGACCGCATCGCGGCCATGGCCGAGCGCGAGCGCCTCGAGCAGCAACTGCGCGAGGCGCACAAGCTCGAGGCCGTCGGCCGGCTCGCCAGCGGGATCGCGCACGACTTCAACAACCTGCTGGTGCCCATCCTCGGCAACGCCGAGGAACTGCAGCGTCACGCGGCTCCGGGCAGTCACCAGGCGTCGGCCCTGGCCGACATCGTCACGTCGGCCGAGCGCGGCCGCAGCCTCGTCGATCGCGTGCTGACCTTCAGCCGCCGCGCCTCGACGCCGCCTTCGCCGGTGCGCCTGGCCGACGTGGTGCGCGACGCCGTCCAGTTGCTCCGTGCCGGGCTGCCACCCTCGATCGAACTCGTGCAGGCGCTCGGCGAACTCGACGCGATCGTGATGGCCGACCCGATCGAACTCCACCAGGTCGTCATGAACCTCGGCACGAACGCGGCCTACGCGATGCGCGATCGCGGCGGCCGCCTGACATTCGGCCTCGTCGCCGATCCAGGCGGCGACAGTGTCACGCTCCATGTGCGCGACACGGGCACCGGCATGACGCCCGAAGTACGCGCCCGCGCGTGCGAACCGTTCTTCACCACGAAGCCCGCAGGCGAAGGCTCGGGGCTCGGCCTGGCGACGGTGCATGCCGTCGTCGCGTCGCTCGAGGGACGCCTCGCCATCGACAGCGTGCCCGGCAAGGGAACGGTCGTCAGCATCACGCTCCCGCGCCTGCGTGGCGAGGTGCCGGCCGAGTCGCTCGCGTCGATGCTGGTGCCCGCAGCTGCGCCCGCGCCGCGCGCCGCGCGGCACGCCCGCGTGCTCATCGTGGACAACGAGCCGCTGGTCCTGAAGCTGTGCGCGACCGTCCTGACGCGCATGGGGTACGCGGTCACGGCCATCGGCGATCCGCAGGAGGCGGCCACCTATGTCGTCGAGCGCGCCTCCGAAATCGACCTGCTGCTCACCGACAAGACCATGCCAGGCTTCAGCGGGCTCGAGCTGTCGTCGCTCGCGCGCACGGCGAACCCGTCGCTGCCGATCGTGCTCGCGACGGGGTTCCTCGATGACGCTGCGCGGGTCGAGGCGGCGGCGATGGGCATCACCCGGGTCATCGCGAAGCCCTATCACGCCGCGGATCTCGGCAGGGCGGTGCGCGACGCGCTCGAAGCGCGGGCGAAGGGGTAGCGCTCCACGGCTACGCGGGGCGCGCATCGCCCCGGCGGGATGGCGTCGCGGCCAGCAATCCCACGATCGCGACCAGCGCGAAGCCGCCGCCGACGGCGAACGTCGCGCCGGGGCCAGCGGCGCTCCACATGAGGCCGGCGATGACACTCGCGAGCAGCATCGCCATCCCGTTCACGAGGTTGAACACTCCGAAGGCCGTTCCCCGCGCGTGCGCCGGCGCGGTGTCGGCCACGAGCTTCGAGAACAGGCCCTGCGACAGGCCGAGATGCGCGCCCCAGGCCGCGGTGCCGACGAAGACGAACCACGGAGCCGTGGCCACCGCAAGCGCGACATCGGCGGCCACGAGAACGGCAAGGCCGGCGACGAGCAGCGTGCGGGCGCTCATCGTGTCGGCGGCATGGCCGGCCGGGTACGCCACGCCGGCGTAGATGACGTTCATCAGGATCATCACGGCCGGGACCTGGGCGATGGGCAGGCCGGCATCCTGGGCGCGCAGGACGAGGAAGGCCTCGCTGAACCGCGCGAGGGCGAACACGACGCCGAGCGCGACGATGTGCCAGTACCGGCGCGGCAGTTCGCGCGCCGCAGCCAGCGAGAGCGGGCGACGCGGCGCAGCGGTGCTGGCGCCTCGAACGCGTGCGGGTTCCCTGACGCAGGCCACGAGCAGCAGCACCGCGAGCGTGGCGGGCACGGTGGCGAGCCAGAGCACGGCGCGGATGTCGCCGGCGAACCATCCCATGGCCAGCAGCGCCAGCAACGGTCCCAGAAAGGCGCCAATCGAGTCCATCGACTGGCGGAGGCCGTAGGCCGCGCCGCGCATGTGGGCCGGCACGACGTCGGCGACCAGCGCGTCGCGCGGAGCGCCGCGGATCCCTTTCCCGACACGATCGACGAACCGTGCGCCGAAGACCCACGACACCGAGGCCGCCAGGGGGAAGACGGGCTTCGTCAGCGCAGCGAGGCCGTAGCCGGCCACCACGAGCCACTTGCGCGAGCCCACGGCGTCGCTCAGCGAACCCGAGAACACCTTGACGATCGACGCGGTGGCCTCGGCAACGCCCTCGATGACGCCGACGGTCACCATCCCTGCGCCGAGGACGGTGGTCATGTAGATGGGGAGCAGGGCATGGACGAGTTCCGAGGACGTGTCCATGCAGAGCGAGACGACACCGAGAATCCAGATCAGCCCGGGCAGGCGCGAACGCGTCGGCACCGTGCGACTCATCGACGGATCACCCCTTGCAAGCACGACTCGGGCACCCCGTCAGACCGCACGGCCGACCATCCCGTTCCCTCCCCCAGTGACACCGCCCGTTTCCCAAACCACCCCCACGCCCCCGGAATCCCAACCAATTGGGGTCAGACCCCAATTCGGCGTCAATTTCCTGCTCCTCGCAGAATCCGGCGAAGAATCGCCGGGGCGCACCGCGAATCCGGGAATTCGGGCCAGACCCTCATCATCGCGGGGAGGCGGCGCGACTCCGGTGGATTACGGGATGATGCGGAAGGCGGAGACGCTCGCGGTGGTGACGCTCGCGGTGGTGGTCGCCACGCGGATGGCGTAATCGCCCGTCGCCAGCGGCGCCAGGCTCACGTCGGCCACCGCCCACGACACGTCGCCGGTCGCCGGCGCCAGCTTGCTGGCCACCGGGATCTTCACCACCTTGCCCGTGCGATCCAGCAACTCCGCGTCGACCCGCTCGGCGGCGGCCGCCAGCGGCACCTCGACCCGAATCCACTCGTTGCGCCGGAACGACGCGTCGCCCGTCCGCTGGAACAACGTCCCCGTCGTCGGGCCCCGACGCCAGAGACGCGGCGCCCCGGCACCCGCCATGTCGGCAGGGATGGTGAACCTGACGCTCTCGACCAGCGGCAACCCGCCGCCGGCAGGGACGATCCGCATCCGCAGCACGGCGTCGCCGGGAGGCAGTGCCACGTCGGGGAGTTCAATCTCGGCGACGCGCTGGCCGCTGGCGAGTTCGATGGTCGTCGCCCCGAGCTTCGTCCCGTTGTCGGCGGTGAGCGTGACGTCGATCCTTGCACCGGCCGTCCACTCGGGCGTTCGTGCAAATGCGCGATCGATCTCGGCGATTGCCCACACCCGACCCATCGGCGACGCCGCATCGGGCCGCGCCAGCCACGACACCTGCGAGCGCACCCGCGTGTCGGGACGCAGCGACGCCAGTGACCCGATGGCGCGCGTCACGGCGGCCACCTCGGGCGACACCTCGGGGGCCGCGGCTGGGGCTTCGGTCACCATCTCGTCTTCTCGCGCGGCCAGGTACCCCTTGCGCGCGCGCACGTCGACACCCGGACGTTTGACGCGCACCTTGATTGTCCGGAACCTTCCGTCGAACTTGTCGTTCGACGAGTAGTACCCGAGCAGGTAGTACGACCCGACGTCGGCGACGATGCGCGAGAGGCCGCGCTCGATGTCGTTGCTGTTGACCACCGCGATGCCGTCGGTCTCGGCCGCCATCACCTGCAGCGATGTGATGCGCTGGCGCAACTGCGACTGGTCGGCTGCCGGCGACATGCCCATCATGGCGGGCTGCCCGATCTCGCCCTCGATGCTGGTGTCGAACACCGGCAGGCCGCGGGGATCGACCGGGTAGAACGTCACGTTCGAGCGGTTGGCCTTGCTCAGCAGCGCGCGGAACTCGCTGTCGTTGTCGATCATCGACAGCATCATCCGGTCCATCTCGCACTTCGACCGCATGTCGCCCGACCGCGCGCTGGCGATGTCGTTCGTCAAGCGGCCCGTGGGGCCCTCGCCGATGCCCGGCAGCGTGGGCCGTCGGTCGGGACCGCTGTTGGCGAGCGCGGGATTCGGCCTGAACAGGCGCCAGCCGTCGCTGACCGTGATGACGGCCTTGCGCTCCTCGCGAATGCCCCTGAGCGATCCCACCAGGTCGGCGAGCGCCTCGAGCGTCAGCTTCTCGCGCCGGCGCGCGATCATCTCCTGCGCCACCCCGGCGACGGTCTCGCCCTGCTCCATCGTGCGGGGATCGCCCGCCACGCGCGTGACGGCCGCCACATCGTGGGGATAGCACGACAGGTACGACGCCTCATCCGGGTCGAGTTCGACGCGCTGATCGCGTCGTCCCCAGTTCCAGTATCTCGAGAGCAGGGCCTCGATGCCGTCCGTCCGCCGCGCCAGGGTCACGTCACGGGCCGACATGTCGGGCGTCATGACGCCGACGAGGTCGTCGGGGCCCAGCAGGCGCGTGAGCATCGTGACCAGGGCCGAGCGCATGCGGTGCGAGCCGGCCAGGCCCGTGTGGTAGGTGTCGAGGAACACGATGAAGACGCGCGCGCGCGGGTCCTGCGCCATCTCGCGCGACTCGGTCACCGTCTGCGGCTCGCGTTTCATCGGCTCGGGCACGTTGCCGCGGATCTGGATGAACTCGAACTGGTCGATCTTCTGCACGGCGCCGTCTTCGAGCACCTCGAAGTCGTCTTTCGTGAGGTCGCGGACGGGTTCGCCCTTGAGCGTCGGATAGACATCGACGCGCACGTAGTTGGCCTCGACCCTGAAGGTGGGACGTGCCGGCGGCTGGGACTCCTGCGCGCCAGCGCGCTCGCCCTGCTGCTGCGCTCCGCCGGGCGACGAGACGGTGGCACACAGCGCCAGCGTCGCCACGGCCAGGCGCCATCCGCCACCAACCCGACGCGAGGAAGCCGACACCGTGGCGCCGCCGGCAGCCGCGGCCGATCCAGGAATCCGAGTCGAAGTGCGCATGCCCGCAGTGTAGTCCCGAACTGCGGCCGCGGCGCCAGTCACTCCCGCAGTGTCAGGACACACGCGGGGAGTGGCTGGGCCGCACGGCGCGGGCAGGGCGCTACGTCCGCGATGCGATCTCGGCCCGCAGGCGCTCTTCCTGCGCACGCAGTTCGGGCGTGAGCGCCGCGCCGAAGTCCTCGGCCTCGAACACGGGGCGAATTTCAATCTCCGACGGCCCGTTCATGGGGTTCGGACACCGCTTCACCCACGCGACGGCTTCGTCCATCGACGCGACGGTCCAGATCCAGAAACCCGCGACCAGTTCCTTGGTCTCGGCAAACGGTCCGTCGATGACCGTCCGGTCGGGACCGTTGAAGGCCACGCGCTTGCCCCTGGCGCTCGGATGCAGGCCTTCGCCGGCCTGCATGACGCCGGCCTTGACCAGCTCTTCGTTGAAGGCGCCCATCTGGGCCATCAGCTGTTCGCTGGGCATGGTGCCGGCTTCGGATTCCTGGGTAGCTTTGACGAACACGACACAACGCATCGGGGTCTCCTGCGGGTGAGTGGTGGCACTGGTGCGACGAGGATGGGGTCAGAGCGTGCGAAATGCGATGAAGAAAGATGTGACCCCTCCCAGCACGGTCGAACGGGGCGAGGCCGGATCGACAGCGAATCGAGCGCAACGGGGTGCCGCCGGGCGGCAATCTCGTCCCCGCGTCACTGTTGACGCTGAAACTGCCGAGTAAACGGCTAAGATACCCATTCCCCTGTGGCCGAAGACCCTCCCGCCTCGATTGCCCCCACGTGTCGCTACGACCGTTCCATCGTCGAGGGGCCACTCCCCCCGGCC
This sequence comes from Acidobacteriota bacterium, assembly GCA_016789685.1. GTDB lineage: Bacteria > Acidobacteriota > Vicinamibacteria > Vicinamibacterales > JAFNAJ01 > JAEUQQ01. The sequence continues at coordinate 13,608 of JAEUQQ010000397.1, forward strand.
GTCTGGAAGATCGCGTGGCCGACCATGCTCACCAACATCGTCGGGGGGCTCCAGGGCATCATCGACCACGTCCTCGTCGGCCACCTCGTCGGTTTCACCGGCAATGCCGCCATCGGCGTCTCGTGGCAGATCTTCATCGTCGTGATCGTCTTCATCACCTCGCTGTTCACCGGCATGAGCGTGCTCGTCGCCAGGTTTGCCGGCGCGCGCGAGCCCGAGAAGGTCGATCGCACCGTCTACCAGGCCTTCCTCACCGCCACGGGCCTCTCGTGGTTCGTGATGGCGCCCATCGGCTACCTCCTGTCGCCCGTCCTGCTCGATTTCGTCAACGCCGCACCGGCGGTGAAGGCCGAGGCCCTGCCGTTCCTGCGCGTGATGTTCATCTTCAGCGGCGGGTTCCTCGTGTTCTTCATGCTCGGCGGCGCCCTGCGCGCCGCGGGCGACGCGCGCACGCCGATGCGCATCGGCATCGCGCTCACCCTGCTCAACATCGCGTTCAACGTCGTGCTGATTGGCGGCCTCGGCCCCATCCCCGCGTTCGGGACCATGGGCTCGGCCATGGGCCTGTGCCTGGCGTCGGGCATCGTCTCGGCGTATGCCGTCACGAAACTGGTCCGCGGCGGATGGGTGGTGTCGTTCCCGCGCGGGGGGCCGTGGGGCCCCGACTGGACGATCATCCGCTCGCTGTTCAAGTTTGGCCTGCCCACCGGCATCCAGGGCATCGCCATGAACATCGGCGGCGTCTTCATGCTCGGCTACATCGGGTCGCTCGCGCAGAGCGCGGCCGCACAGGCGGCCTTTGCCGTGTCGTACTCGCAGCTGTTCTCGCTCGTCACCTGGACGTCGGTCGGCCTGCTCGGGGCCGCCGCCACGGTCGCAGGCCAGAACCTCGGCGCCGGGCATCCCGATCGCGCCAACCAGGCGGTGCACGTCGCCGCGCGCATTGCCGTGACCGCGGCCGCCGTCATCGGCCTGTTCTTCTTCGCCATCCCGCGCCAGTTGCTCGCCGTCTTCGGCATGAACGAGCCCGCCGTGGTCGAGATCGGGACGCAATTGCTCCGGATCCTCAGCGCCTCGGGATTCTTCATCGCCGTCGCGCTGACCTACACCGGCGGCCTCCAGGGTACGGGCGACACGAAAAGCCCGCTCTACATCTCGATCGTCTCGCAGGTGCTGGTGCCGCTCGGCATCTGCTTCGTCGTCCAGCGCCTCACGACGCTGCAGCCGCTCCACATCTGGATCGCCATCCTCGTCGGCCATGCCACGCGGTGCGGCCTGAGCGTGGCGCGCTTCAACCAGGGGGCCTGGCGGCGCATCCGCGTCGATCTCGGCGAAGCGACGTCCTGAACGCTGACACGATCGCTGCCGCAGCCAGGGCCCGGCGCTCACCCGGCCGTCGGGCCGGCACCTTCGACAGGTGAAACAGGGGTCGGTGCGGCGCTCATCCGGGCGGCGACATCGGGGTGAGGCACGGCCTGATGTCGTCGAGCGCGCGCGGGAACAGTCCCGGCTGCGTCGGATCATCGAACACGTCGTCGACATCATCCGGATGGAACGCTCGCGACAGCCGCTGCGCGAACGTGTCGCGCAACACCCGCACGTAGTGCGCGACATCGTAGTCGCGCGGGTCCTCGTCGTCCACCACGCGCCAGCTGCCGCCCGTGGCGCGGTAGATCCTGATGCGCTCGTTGGCGCGCCAGGTCGTGCGGCCGCTCGAGAGCACGGCTTCGTACGACGCTTCGTGCCGCTCGTCGCGCACCTCGCGATATTCGCGCGGCGACTTCGTGAGCCGCACGAGCGACGACACCTCGCGCGTCGGCACCTCGCGCCGGTGCAGCGCCAGGATGACCTCGTGAAAGGCCTCGCGCACCCCCGCGACGTCATCGACGAGGAGGCGTCCGATGGCCCGGCGCAAGAACGCCTCGCCGTACGGCTCGGCGCGGCTCGACCTGAACCCGACGCCCCGCAGCAGCAACTCGCCGTCGTACGAGAGCAGCGCGTAGTTTTTCGGCTCGTGCGACAGCATCGCGCGATAGCGCCCTTCGAACTCGAGTTGTACCAGGGGCGGCAGCAGCGCACCCACCTCGGCCACCACGCGACGTTCGTCGGCCTCGGTCCAGCCGTCGGGCACGGCGAAGTACACGCCATCGGTGTCGGCCTCGAGCAGCATCACGCCACGCGCCGCGAGCTCACGGCACAGCAGGTCGAGCGTCTCGCGTCCGCGCCGGGTGACCTCGTTGGCCGCGTGCACGTCGGCAAACCGCGTGAGCGCGCCGCCAGCGGCGAGGTAGCCGTAGGCCGAGTTCACCACGATCTTGAGCGCGGCCGACATCGCCTCGTGCGTGAAACGTTCGGCCGATCCCGTCGGGAAGCGGCGCGCGTCGGCCTTCGCGGCGAGCCGGCGCTCGACGAGGCCATCCACCAGCGCCAGCAGCGCGCCGAGGTGATCGCGCGCGGGCCCAATCGCGAAGGCGCGCATCAGCGACGGATACAGGCTTGCCACGTCGGCCTTCACGACCCGGTGGGCGACACCCGCCGCAAACAGGTGCAGGGCCGCGCCGCTGTGCGGCGTCCCATCGCCCTCCTCGTGCGCCGGCAGCGCCTTCCCCGCCCTGAGGTAGGCGCGCACCAGCAGCGGGTCGATGACACCGGTCGCCGCGCCCGCATCGGCGAGCCGTTCGTAGCGACGCGGCGCCATGCGCGCCAGCGCAAACGCCGCCCCACCGAGCAGGCGTGACAACGCCGCCACTTCGTTGACGTCGTCGATGGCGTAGCGGCGGACGCGATCGGGATCACGCCGGTAGACCTCGGCGACCTCGCCCCCCCGGATGTACTCGCGGTCTGGCCCCGCGATGCCGAAGTGCCGGGCCACGGCCTTGAGCCCGTGTCCCGGAAGGTCGCGCGCCGAGAACGCGTGGCGCAGCACCGCATCCATCGTGTCGATCAGCTCGCGCCCCGGCACCACATACCGGAACTTCCGCGACGTGGCGCCGCGGTCGTCCGAGACGCCGCGCTGCGCCGGGCGCGTGCGGAACCCCGGCGGCCCGATGCGCCCGAGCGCCAGCGGTACGCCCAGGCGCGCCGCGCGTCGATGCAGGAAGGGCAGGTCGAACCCATGCAGGTTGTGGTTCTCGATCACGTCGGGATCGGCCCGTTGCACGAGCGCGACGAAGCGCTGGATCAAGTCGGCTTCGGCGGCATCGCCCTCACCGTCGGCCTCGAGCGTTGTCGCGCGCCCGGCAGGGTCGCGCACCGCGATCAGGAAGATGCGGTCGCGGTCGGCGTGCAGCCCGGTCGTCTCGAGGTCGAACTGGAGCCGTTGTACCTGGTCGTAGGCAAGATCGCGGAAGTACGTCCGTCCCGTCGCGACGAGGTATTGCTCTTCTGGTGGCAGCAGGACCGATGCGGTCTTGCCGAGGTCGCGCAGGTGCGTGATGTGGCGCTGGGCACGGCGCGAGGCGCAGACGAGCACCTCGGAAGCGAGCGCCTGCCCCGTGTCGGCGCTCGCCAGGAAGCGCAGCGCGCCGGGGCCCTCGAGTTCGCGGCACGTCACGCCCCGCGCATCGCTGGCCCCGGGCGCGGCGATCGCCGATTCGAGCGGGAAGTCGAGCAGGATCCACGGCCTGAACCGCGCCTGCTCGCGCGTGAGGAGCCCGGAGTCCGGCTCGCGGCGCCAGACGCTCGCGCGTCCGTCCATGTCGGCCCACACCGACACGATGCCGGGCGTGGGGTCCCATCCCCACAACCACTCGTCGGTGGATCCCTGCGAGCGCGCGCCGCGGTCGCTCGATGTCGACAGGATCACGGCTCGAGTGTCGCTGTCATTCACGCGGTGGCCCCTTCGCGGGGTTTTGGGGTGAGAATGCTGCGCATGCGCTTTGCCACCATGCTACTCGTCATCGGGGCCGTCGCCGCCGCGCTCCCAGCGGCCCAGCCGCCCTCGTCCACGACGCCACCGCCGGGCAGCGGGGTGACCGCGCGCCTTCGCGGCATCAGCGTCGTGTCAGACACCGTCGCGTGGGCCAGCGGCACGGACGGCACCGTCATCCGCACGCGCGACGGCGGGCAGACGTGGACGCGGCTGACCGTCGACGGCGCGGCGCGGCTCGACTTCCGCGATGTCGATGCGGTCAGCGAGCGCGAGGCCTTCGTGCTGAGCATCGGGCCCGGCGATGCCTCGCGGATCTACAAGACCTCTGATGCGGGCGCGACGTGGGTGCTGCAGTTCACGAACGCCGATCCGAAGGCGTTCTTCGACGCGATGGCGTTCTGGGACGCGCGTCGCGGGCTCGCCGTGAGCGACTCGGTCGACGGCGCGTTCGTCATCCTCGCCACGAGCGACGGTGGCGCGACATGGACGCGCATCCCCGCAGATCGCCTGCCAGCCGCGCTGCCCGGCGAGGGCGCGTTTGCCGCAAGCGGCACCAATGTCGCCGTGCACGGCACGCGGCACGCCTGGTTCGCGACCGGCGCCGGGCGTGTGCTGCGCACCAGCGACGGCGGCGCGTCGTGGACGATCGCCGCGACGCCGCTGGCCGCGCTGGCCTCTGCGTCGGCGGGCATCTTCTCGGTCGCGTTCCGCGACGAGCGGCATGGCGTCGTGGTGGGCGGCGACTACAGGCAGGAGCGCGCGGTGTCTGACAACGCCGCGGTGACGTCTGATGGTGGCCAGACGTGGACGCTGCGCCGGGGACTCGGCGGCTATCGCTCGGCGGTGGCCTACGTCCCGGGGCGGTCGGCGCCGACGCTAATCGCGGCTGGCCCGGCGGGCACCGACATCTCGACCGACGAGGGCCAGGCGTGGCGTCCGCTGTCGGAGCACGGGTTCCACGCCATCGGCGTGTCGCCATCCGGCCGCATCGCCCTGGGCGTCGGCGAACGCGGCCTGGTCGCCCCCATCGTCGTCGCGCTCGACTCCCGCGTGCGCTACTAAAGGCGGGGTCACATCTTTCTTCATCACTTTTCGCATGCTCTGACCCCGGCGCTGCCGCGCCTGGGAGGGGGACAGATCGTGCAAAAACTCATGAAGAAAGATGTGACCCCGCCTCAGCGGGGACGGGCGTGCCAGGCGGCGAGCACCTCGGCTTCGCGCTCGGGCGGAAGGCCCGCGCGCAGCGCGGCCTGACGCTCGGGCGGCTGCCGGTGGTAATACGCCAGCGTCGCCTGCGCCGTGTCGGCCAGCGTCCGGAACGTCAGGCCCGCCGCGATCGCCTTGCTGCAGTCCATCCGCGCCCAGCCGGCGCTGTCGCCCCGCGGCGGCATCCACACCGGCAGCTCCGAATACGGCCGCACCTTCCGCTCGAGCAGGAAGTCGGCATCGACCCACGTATACCGCGCGTCGCTGCTGGTCACGGCCTGGATGCCATACACCATCCCCGCCATCGTCAGCCCAGGCCGCGGCCCGACGCAGTTGTACACACCCGACGCGCGCTGCTCGCACAGGCGCACCATGAACTCCGACATGTCGCGCGCGTCGATGAACGCCACCGGATCGTCGGGCGTCCCGGGCGCCAGCACCTCGCCGCCACGCTCGATCCGCACCGGCCAGTACGAGAACCGATCCGTCAGGTCGCCCGGACCCACGATCAGCCCGGGACGCACCACGAGCGCGCGATCGCCGAACGCCGCGCGCGCCTCCATCTCGCACCGCACTTTCAGCGGACCGTACTGGTTGCCGACGGTCGTCGCATCCGGATCGCCGGGCTCGTGCAGTTGACCGTCTTCCCTGATCCCGATCGCGCGCCGGTTGGCAAACGCCGACAGCGTGCTCACGAACACGTACCGGTTGGTGCTCTCGCGCAGTGCGGCACCTGCCTCGCGCACCCAGCGCGGCAACTGGGCCGGGTTGTCGATGACGACATCCCAGGTGCGCCCCTTCAGCGCCGCATAGCCGTCGGGCGCGTTCCGGTCGCCGACGAGCTTCTCGACCGACGGGAACAGCGACGCGTTGGTCTTGCCCCGGTTGAACAGCGTGACCTGGTGGCCGCGGGCGAGCGCGTACTCGACCTGGTGCGGCCCGATGAAGCCCGTGCCCCCGAGGATGAGGATGCGGAGGGCCTTGCCGGGAGCCGCCGGCGGTTGCGGTACGGCCGGATGCGCCGCCACGTCGAGCGCGCCACTCACTCGCTGCCAGCCCAGCGCCCCGCCAGCCAGCGCCGACGCCTTGAGAAACCCCCTGCGGTCGAGTGCCATGCGCGATCCCTCCGTGTTGCGGGCAGCCTACACCGGATTGCGGATGCCCGCGCAGACCACCGTCCGGTCCCTGTCCGGTCCCGTCCGGTCCACGTGACCGGCCGGGCGCAGAGGGCGACGCCAGGGCGTCGACGTCGCGCATGACGCCTTCGTCACCGCCGTCGGCCCGGCCCGGACGCGTGGCGGCCCGCCTGCCGTGACGGGCACGACCCAGCTCGACTGTGCAGTCCGTCGCGCCTGGCGTCGATAACGATCACCGTGAAGGTCCGCGCAGACGGCAGTCAGGGCGACGAGGGGGGCGGCGGCCCGGCGCGCCATCGGCCTGCGCCCGACCCGGTCGCGGCACAGGCCGTGCGCGACGTGCTGCTCACCCTGAGCCGCGCCGTCCAGCAGGCCACCATCTACCCACCCGGGCACCCGAATGTCGCCATTGCCGCTCAGCCGGTGACCGAGGCGCTGGGGCGCGTGCTCGTGCGAGGCGCGCACCTCACACTGGCCTTCTCGAGCGAGGGCGTGTTTGCCGGCACCACACCGCAGCACCTGCATCCATACGACGCGCCCTGGCTGGCCCACCGGCTGGTCGATCGCGGCGTGGCCTCGCTCGAGTTCGGCGGCCAGCTCGCGCCGGCCGACGCCGCCGCGCTGATTGCCTGGCTGGCACAGGGCGATGCGATCCGCCCGGGCGCCGCACTGCCGGCGTTCGGTGCGTGCGCGCTCGGCGCGCTCGACTACTCGAAAGCCCGGTTCCGCGAAGCACGCGCACGAGAAAGCGCCGCCGTCCCCGTGTCGATTGCCTGGCGCTCGATCGCGAGTTCCCTGGCGGGTGACTGGAGCGGCACTAACCGCACCGTGCCCTCGTCACCCAGCGAACTGGCGCACCACATCGTCGACGTGCTCGATGCGCAGGAAGGCGCGGGATACGGCGAACTCTCGGATCGCCTCGGACAGGTGAACGCCCTGTTCGTCGGGCTCCCGGACGACGTGAAGGCCACCGTCAAGGGACGCCTGGTCGAGTTCATCGACGCGCTCACACCAGAGCTGCGGACGCGCGTGCTCGCGGCATCGCCGGGCGACCATTCGGGGAAACTCGACCTGCTCGGCGCGCTCGTCGATCGCCTGCCGCGCGCGCACCTGGTCGACCTCATCGCCCAGCTCAGGTTCGAGCGCGGCGACAGCACGCACCAGTTCCTGGTCCTGATGCTCAAGCTCACGAACCTCGCCGCGTCGGATGTGGCCCTGGGCTCGGACCTGACCAGGCACTGCCGGCACGCAGGCATGCCGCTGCCCGCCCCGGAACTCGGCGATGCCCCGGCCCTCAGGGCCCTCGAAGACATGTTGTCGGCCCGCGTGGCCGATGCCATCGACGCCAACCCCGACGACTACCAGGCATCGCTCGAGGCGCTCGGCGGCCAGGACCTCAGGCCCGGCCCCCTCCGCATCACTGCCGCGCACCTCGGCGATCCGCGCGATGACGACGCGCTGTCGGCACACGTCGCAGCCATTGCCGCGCAGCTGTTGCGCGGCGACGGCACCGAGTCTGACGTGGCGACCTGCGTGTCGCGCGTGCAACGCGAACTGCCCCGGCTGCGCGACGCCCGGCAGTTCGAGGCGCTGGCCGACGCCGCCAGTGCCCTCGCGCGGCCCGCGAGCCGGCGGGGGCGCTCGCACGGCGGGCGTCACCCGCACGACCTCGAGTTCTTCGCGTCTGCCCCGATGATCCAGGACGTGGTGGCGCTCGCCGAACTCGACGGCGACGCTCCGGCACGGCAGGCGACAACCCTGGCCCACGCGGGCGGAACGGCAGCGGCCACGGCACTGATGTCGCGCCTCGGCCAGCGGCCCGGCCGTGACATCGCGCGGAGGCTGGCGGCGATCGTGGCGTCGTTCGAACCGCACGCCATCGGTCCCGCGGCGTCCGAGGTGGTGCAGCGCGCGCCCGGCATCGCCCACGACCTCGCCGTCGCCCTCCTCGACGTCGATAGCGGACCCGGCTCCCGAGAAATCGGTCGCGTGCTGTTCGACCACCCTGACGCCACGGTACGCATCGACGCGTGCCGCCTCACGTTCGCGTCGGGCGCGGCGGGCCTCGACGCCGCCATCGGACGCGCGCTGCGCGACAGCGATCCGCGGGTGATCGACGTGGCGCTGTCGGCGGCCGACGAGCATCCGGCCCTGCTCGACACGACGGCCGTGCGCGACTTCCTCGCGGCGGGTTCGACGACCCCACTCGTCGCGCTGCAGTCGCGCGCCGTCGCCCTGATGACGAAACGGCCGACGCCGGTGACCCGCAGCCTGCTGGCCGAGGCCCTGTCGCAACGACGTATGCGGCTCGACGGGGCCAGTCGCCGCGTCTCGCGGACCATCTGCGGCGCCCTGACCGGCACGGGCAGCGCCGACGCACTCGCTGCCGTGGCGGCCTGGCGGCACTCGCCAGCGGGCCTGCTCAGCCGCCTGCTGCGCGATCCCGAGGCCCCGCAGTGATGACGAACGACATCGAAGCCTTCCTGCGCGACCTGCAGAGCGTCGTGGCATCGGTCCAGCTCTACCCGGCGGGGCACCCGCGCCTTGGCGACCTCGTGTCGCGCGTGGTGTCCGAGGCGGCGACGCTCACGACAGGCACGGTGGAGTGCTCGGTCTTCCAGGCCGACAACCGCCTGGTGTGGAAGGGGGCCCCGCTGCCCGGCGGCGACACGCTCGCGCGCGGCGTGTTCACGACGATGCGCGCGCATGGATTCCATCGGCTCACCGTGCGTCGCGGCCTCAATGACGTCGAGGTCCTGGCGTTTGCCAACGCGATCGCGGCGGGTGCGCCTCGCGGCGACCTCGGCCTCACGGCCCTCAGGTCGTCGGCCCACCTGCGGCTGTCGTCGATCGACACGGGCGACGATGCCGCACAGCAGGCGTCCATCCCCGAGTTCACCCGGCGCATCGCCGGCGACCAGTCGCTCGAGCGGATCTGGGATGGCGTGTACGAACGCCGGCAACTCGACTTCGATGCGGTCGACGTGATGGTGATGTCGCTGACCCGCACGCTCGAAGACAGCGCGTCGGCCATGCTGCCGCTCGCGCAGCTCAAGTCACACGACGAGTACACCGTCACGCACATCGCCAACGTCGCGCTGCTGACCACCGCGTTCGGCGAGTCGCTCGGCCTGCCCGCCAGCGTGCTGCGCGACGTTGGCGTGGCCGCGCTGCTGCACGACATCGGCAAGCTGCGCGTGCCGGCCGAGATCCTGAACCACGCCGGGCACCTCGACGACCACCAGCGCGCGCTGATCCAGCGGCATCCCGAAGACGGCGCGCGCATCCTGCTCGCGACCGGGGGCGTGCCCGAGGTCGCGGTCGCCGTGGCGTTCGAGCACCACATGCACCACGACGGGGTGGGCGGCTACCCGCAGGTGTCGCGGCCGTGGACGATGAACCTCGTCAGCGAGATGACACACATCGCCGACGTCTTCGACGCCCTGCGCAGCAACCGTCCCTACCGCAAGGGCATGTCGCGCGATCGCATCGCCGCGATCATGCGGCACGACGCGGGCACGGTGTTCGATCCCGACCTCGTCGAGGTCTTCTTCTCAGACATCGTCACGCGCACCGAAGACGTCGCCGCCTGACGCAGCGGCAGCTCGACCACGGCGGCGGCTTGCGGCCAGGGGCGCGCGCGTGCTGTGATGCACGATCGTGTCGACCAACGACTCCGTGCACGAGGTCATCGACGCTCTCTACGCGTCCGAGTCGCGGCGTGTGCTCGCGACACTGATCCGCCTGCTCGGCGATTTCGATCGCGCCGAAGAAGCGGTGCACGAGGCCTTCAGGGCCGCACTCGAGCAGTGGCCGCGCGAGGGCGTCCCCTCGAACCCGCGGGCATGGCTGGTGTCGACCGGCCGCTTCAAGGCGATCGACGCGATGCGTCGCCAGGCCCGCTTCGATGCGCTCGACGAGGGCAGCCACCTCGCCGGGCTCGCCGTTGTCGACGAACACGCCTGTGAAGACGCCGAGAGGGTGGCCGACGACCGGCTCAGGTTGATCTTCACCTGCTGCCATCCCGCCCTGGCGCCAGACGCGCAGGTGGCGCTGACCCTCCGCGAGGTCTGCGGCCTGACCACCGAAGCGATCGCGGTCGCGTTCCTGACGCCGGCCCCGACGCTGGCGCAACGCATCGTCCGCGCCAAGGCCAAGATCCGGACGGCGCGCATCCCCTACAGGGTGCCGACACCTGCGGAACTGCCCGAACGGCTCAGCGCGGTCCTGCGGGTGATCTACCTCGTCTTCAACGAGGGCTACGTCGCCTCGTCTGGCGCCTTGCTGACGCGGCACGACCTGTCGTCCGAGGCGATCCGCCTCGGGCGCCTGCTGGCCGACCTGCTTCCCGATCACGAAGTGCTGGGCCTGCTCGCGCTGATGCTCCTGCACGAGTCGCGGCGTGCGGCGCGGACGACCGAGTCGGGCGACCTGGTGTTGCTCGAAGACCAGGACCGGACGGCGTGGAATGTCGCGATGATTCGCGAGGGCACCGCCCTGATCGAGCGAGCGCTGGCCACACACCGGGCCGGTCCGTACTGCATCCAGGCGGCGATCGGCGCCATCCACGCGGCCGCGCCGACGATGGCCGAGACCGACTGGGGCGAAATCACGGCCCTGTACGACGTGTTGCTGGGTCTCGAACCGTCACCCGTGGTCGAACTGAACCGTGCCGTCGCCGTGGCGATGCGCGACGGCCCGGCCGCCGGCCTGGCCCTGGTGGATGCGCTGCTCGCCCGCGGTGATCTCGACGACTACCGCTTTGCCCATGCCGCTCGCGCCGACCTGTGCCGGCGCCTCGGCCTGATCGACGAGGCGCGCGCAGCCTATGCGCGCGCGCTGGCGCTCTCGCGCCAGGACGCCGAGCGGCGGTTCCTCGAACGGCGGCTCGCCGAACTGACGACGCCACACCCCTGACGCGTCATGTCGATCCATGGCGGGCGGAACCGACCATGGGCATGGCGCACACCTATCTGCCGACGCCTGGAGGACGCATGAAGTATCTCTGCCTCGTCTATCTCGCCCGCGACAAGTGGGATGCCGTGCCCGATCGCGAGTGCTTCTCGTGCGGCCAGGGCCTGCGCGAGCGCGGCACCCTCGTGGCTGCCGAGCCGCTCGAATCGGTCGATACCGCCACGACGGTGCGCGTCCGCAACGGCAGGGTGTCGATCACCGACGGGCCATTTGCCGAGACCAAGGAACAACTCGCGGGCTTCTACCTGATCGAGGCCGCCGATCTCGACGCTGCGATCCAGGTCGCCGCGAAGATCCCCCCGGCGCGCGAAGGCAGCATCGAGGTGAGACCGGTGCGGGAACTGCGGCCGTGACGCCTGTGCGGCCAGGTGCGCGGGGAGGCCCCCCGGCGCCCGGGGTGATGGCCGGGGGTGGGCGCGCCGGGGGCCCCGGTGGGTCGCGCTTGACAAACAGTGTTATCACACATATCGTTATGACATGGGCAAGGGGCTCGACGCCGAAATCAAGCGGACGCGACGGTTCGAAGTGCTCGAGGAAGAGGTCCACCTCGCCATCCTCCGCACCGCGGCCGTGCTCGAGCACGCGTTCGGCCAGGCGCTCAAGCCGTTCGGCATCACGCAGACGCAGTACAACGTGCTCAGGATCCTCCGGGGCGCCGGCCCGGGCGGGTTGTGCCGGAACGAGATTGCGACTCGCCTGATCCGCCCGGTTCCTGACGTCACGCGCCTGCTCGACCGCCTCACCGACATGGACCTGACGGGGCGGCAGCGGCGCGACACCGACCGCCGGCTGGTCCGCACCGAGATCACCACGGCCGGACTCGAGCTGCTCGCGCGGCTCGACGCGCCCATGGCGGCGATCCACCGCCACCGGCTCGCGCACATCCCCCCAGGCACCCTGCGCGCGCTCGCCGACGCGCTCACCCTCGTCAGGCAAGGCGACAGCGCGTAGGGCGCCCGTCGCCACGCCGATCGCCGGAATCGCCCAAATGCGTGTTTACACACATACGGTCATCACACCAATAACCCGCACCACACAACCACAGGCTCCAGCCCACGAAAGGCACTCCACCATGACGACCACCACCGCCACCGCCGCCGCGACCTCCTACGCCATCGACCTCGCACACTCCGAAGCCACCTTCCAGGTCCGTCACCTGCTCTCGAAGGTCCGCGGACGCTTCGCCGACTTCAGCGGCACCATCACCTTCGACGAGCAACAGCCCGCCGCCTCGTCGATCGCCATCGAGATCAAGGCCGCCAGCATCGACACCGGCGTCGCCGACCGCGATGCGCACCTCCGCTCAGACGACTTCTTCTCGACCGAGCGCTTCCCGACCCTCACGTTCGTCAGCCGCCACGTCGCGCCGCGCGGCGACAACGCCTTCGATGTGACAGGTGACTTCACGATTCGCGACATCACGAAGTCCATCGTCATCCCGGTCACCTATCTCGGCGCTGCCCAGGACCCGTGGGGCAACCGCAAGCTCGCCTTCGAGGGCGACGTGACGATCAACCGCAAGGACTTCGGCCTCTCGTGGAACGCCGCGCTCGAGACCGGCGGGTTCCTCGTCGGCGACGACGTCAGGATCTCGGTGTCGCTCCAGGCAGCAAAGGCCTGAGCCCCAGGGGCAGACGACTCCCGGCGTGCGCACGCGCGCCGGGAGCCGCGCACCGCCACCCGCCCGGGGCGTCTGCGCGGTGTCAGTCGGCCCCCCCGATCGCGCGAGGCACGTCACACCGGCGAAATGGCGTTACGATGCGCCCATGCATCGCGCCATCACCCGCTGCCTCGTGTTGTCGATTGTCTGCACGGCCGCCAGCCTCGCCACGGCCGTCCCCGCCGCCGCCCAGCCCGCCGCGAAGAACGTGGTCGTCATCACGCTCGACGGTCTCAGGTGGCAGGAGTTCTTCGCCGGCGCCGACCGCGACTACTTCAAGCGCGACAAGAACGGCAGCGGCGGGCCGGCCGAGCAGCGGTTCTGGCGCGACACACCCGCCGAACGGCGCAGCGCGCTCATGCCCTTCGTCTGGACGACCATCGCGACCCAGGGCCAGATCGTCGGCGACCCCGCCGCCAACAGCCGCGCGCACCTGACCAACGGCCTGTGGTTCTCCTATCCCGGCTACAGCGAGCTGCTCGCTGGCGTGGCCGACCCGCGCATCGACAGCAACAACAAGGTGCCCAACCCCAACGTCACCGTCCTCGAGTGGCTCAACGCGCGCCCCGGGTTCGCCGGTCGCGTCGCCGCCTTCGGCTCGTGGGACGTGCTGCCGTTCATCCTCAATGCCGAACGCAGCAAACTGCCGGTCGGCACGAGCTATACGCCGTCGCCCAACGCACAAACGCCCCGCGAACGCGCGATCAACGAACTGGCCACCGATCTGCCGCGGTACTGGGAGTACGGCCCCTTCGACGCTCCCATCGTGTATGCCGCGCTCGAGCACCTGGCAACGAAGCGCCCGCGCGTCCTCTACATCCTGCTCGGCGAAACCGACGAGTGGGCGCACGAGGGCCGCTACGACCTCTACCTCGACGCGGCCCTGCGCGCCGACCGCTTCATCGAGCGTGTCTGGACCACGTTGCAGTCGATGCCCGACTACGCCGGGCAGACGGCCCTCGTGATCACGACCGACCACGGCCGTGGCGCGACGACGAAGGACTGGATGGATCACGGCCGCGACGTCCCCGCCGCCGAGCGCACCTGGATGGCCTTCCTCGGCCCCGGCGTGGCGCCGATGGGGATCCGCACCGGCATGACCGCCACCACATCGCAAGTGGCCGCGACGATTGCCGCGCTCGTGGGCGAAGACTTCCGCCAGGGCGTGCCGCAGGCGGCGCCGGCGGTGCCGCTCGCCCGCTGACGGAGCACACAGGGTTACAATCAGCGCCCCGACACAGCGTCACACGCGAACCGGTCGATGACCGGGATCGCCGGAGCGCGCGATGAAACGACTCCTGCTCGCCCTGGCCTGCGGCACGACGGTCGCCGCCGCTGCGCCAGACGTCGAATGGCGCCTGTACCTGGCGTCGATTGCCGCCGCCAACGGCGGGCTGCGCACGCACGAGACGTCGGTGACGCGGCGCTGGCTCGACGAGGCGCCAGTCACGCATCGCGGATGGGAGTGGCGCTACCTCGACCGCCTCGCTGACCTGAGCCTGCGATCGCAGGCGGCCCATGCCGGCGCCATCACGTCGCTCGCCGTGAGCGCCGACGGCCAGTGGCTGGCCACGAGTTCTCTCGACAAGACGGTGAAGGTCTGGGACGCCCGTTCGGGTGCGCCCGCCGCAACACTCGAGGGCCACGGCGCCACCACGTGGACGCCGGCATTCAGGCCGGGCACGACCGAACTCGCCACCTTCGGATCCGACGGCACGGTGCGCGTCTGGTCCTGGCGCGAGGCGCGCGAAATCCGCCGGTTCGAGCGCGTCGGCAACGGCATGGGCGCGCTTGCGTGGAGTCCAGACGGCGCGCTGCTCGCCGCAGCGTCGTGGACGTTCGTGAAGGATCGCGGCGTGGTGGGGTGGATTCACGTCTGGGAGGCCGCCACTGGCGCCGTGCGCCTCGAGACCGAATACGGCGTCAAGCCGATCACGACGATTGCGTTCAGGCCCGACGGCCAGCAGGTTGTTGTCGGGACGTGGGACGGCTGGATCGGAGCGTTCGCGCCCACCGGCGACGGCCGGCCCGCCTTCGAGATCACGCTGCCCATGGACGACTCGTATCCCGCCCTGCAGGGCGTGGCCTTCTCACCCGACGGCGCGCTGTTCGCCGCCACGGCAAAAGACGGCCTCGCGCGGGTCTACCACAGCGCCGATGGACGCCTGGCGCGCACGCTGACCGGGCACGCGCGCTGGGCCAACGCTGCCGCGTTCGGCATCACCGGCGCGTGGGTCGCCACCGCGTCGAGCGACGAGACCATCCGGCTCTGGGACGCGCGCACCGGCAGGCCACTCCGTGTCCTCCACGGCCACACGGCGTCGGTCAACGCCATCGCGGTCACGCCTGACGGCACCCGGATGATCAGCGGCGCAGCCGACGGCACCCTGCGGTGGTGGGACGCGGCGCTCGCCGACATCAGCGCGACCACCTGGCGTCACGATGCCGGCAACGTCTACGGCATCGACATGGCCCCGTCAGGGTCGCGCATCGTGACCGCCGGCTGGGGCGGCCGTCTGACGATGTGGGATGGTGACACCGGTCGGCAGGTCTGGCAGAAGCCCGTGCACGAGACGTCGGCCAACGCGGTGGCCTTCAGCCCCGACGGCACGCGGCTGATCAGCGGGGGCAACGACGGACGCCTCCAGGTCACGTCGGCCGCGACGGGCGAGGTCGTCGCGACGTGGGAACACGTCACCGACGGTCGCGCGGCCGGCATCGCGTGGAGCCGCGACGGCCGTTACGTCTTCGCCCCATCGTCGCGCCCGCACGGCAAGCTGTGGAACGCCGCCACCGGCACCGTGCACCACACGATCACGGGCACGAAGGGAGAGATCTACGACGTCGCCTTCAGCCCAGACAGCCGCCGGGTGGCCGTCGCGTGGACCAGTGGCGACATCCGCGTCGTGGATGTCGCGACGGGCGCCGACGCGTTTGCGCTCTCGGGCCACGAGGGTGCGGTGTACGCCGTCGCGTGGCATCCCGACGGCTCGCTGGTCGCCACCGGGGGCGCCGACCGGATGATCCGCGTGTGGGACGCGTCGACGGGACGACTGCTCCGCACGATGTCGGGCCACACCGAGCTGGTGTACTCGCTCGACTTCTCGCCAGACGGCCAGCGACTCGTCTCGGCATCGACCGACCAGACGGTCAGGCTCTGGGTACCGGCAAGCGGAGACGCCACGCTCACGCTGCCGTTTGCCTCGCAGGTCTACGGGGCGCAGTTCACGAGGGATGGGCGCCGCCTGGCCGTGTTGCCGATGGACGACACGGTCGTGATGCTCGACGGTTCATCGAAGCGTTGAGCGCACGGGCGAGCCTCGCGCCGATGAGGCGCGCACGCCACCGGATGTGCGACTGACGGCGCGCCGTGCTCACCGGCTCGCGGCGCGGCGATCCCACTGGTCGGGCACGTCGACGAACGACCGATCGAGGGCGGCCGTCGACGCAACGCCGAGCAGCTGCAACGTCCTGACGACATCGCTGCGCAGGATGTCGATGGTGCGGGCAACCCCTTGACCACCCGCCGCGCCGAGCCCGTAGGCGTAGGCCCGCCCAATCAGCACCGCCCGCGCCCCGAGGCACAGCGCCTTGACGATGTCGCTGCCGCGGCGGATGCCACCATCGAGCAGCACCTCGGTACGATCGCCGACGGCCGCAACGACTTCCGGCAGCACGCGAATCGTGGCCGCGACGCCATCGAGCTGGCGTCCCCCGTGGTTCGACACGACGATCGCATCGGCGCCACCGTCGATGGCGCGCCGCGCGTCATCGGCGGTGTGCACGCCCTTGACGACGATCCTGCCGCCCCAGGCCTCGCGAATCCAGGCCAGGTCGTCCCACGACGTCATCGACTGCGCGAGCATCGCCCCGACGTCGGCGTAGGGCATGGGCCCGCTGGGGAGCATCACGTTGGGGAAACTCATCAGGCCGCCGTCGCGCAGGTAGCTGGCAAACCACCGCGGCCGCACGAAGAACTGCCAGACGTGCGGGAACATCGTCACGGGATTGCCCGAGAGGAGTTCCCGGGTGCCGTTGCGCAGGTCGCGTTCACGCATGCCGGCCACGGGCGTGTCGATCGTGACCACGAGCGCCGAGCATCCCGCCGCACGTGCACGCGAGATCGCCGCGAGGGCGACGTCGCGGCCGCCGACCAGGTACAGCTGGTACCAGACGGGACCAGGCGTGGCCGCCTTCACGTCGGCGACGCGGCATCCCGACAACGTCGAGAGGATGTACGTCGTGCCCGCGTCGCCGGCGGCGCGGGCCGCCACCTCTTCGCCGCGCGGGTAGAACATCCGGCTGCTGCCGACCGGCGCCAGCAGGAACGGCAGCGCCCCGGTCGTCCCGAGCACCGTGGTGCGCAGGTCGCACTGCGACGTGGCGACCGCCGAACGCGGCCGCAGGGCGACATCGTCGAAGGCGCGGCAGTTCTCGCGGAGCGTCACTTCTGCGTCGGCGCCGCCGTCGATGTAGTCGAACACCACGCGAGGCAGCCGCCGTTTCGCGGCGAGGCGGAGGTCGTCGATGTTGACGTGGGTCACGCGCAGCATCCTACACCTGCTGTTTGCGGCCGCACAGTCCGCACACGGTTCACCGGCTCGCCGAACGCGCTATCATTGAGCCCGCATCCAGTGGGTCGCCCCCACCCACGGGCCGGAGAGGTGACTCGTGGCGCCCTGCACTCGCATGCTGGCGATAACAGCACTCTTACTCGCGTCATGGAGTGCAGGCGAGGCCTGGGCCCAACCGGCGCCACTCGTCTCGCGCGAGGTCGTGACTGGCTTCACCCGGCCGGTGGCGTTCATCCAGGACCCTTCGAACCCGCGCGTCCAGTACGTGGTCGAACAGGGTGGCCGCATCCGCGTCCTGCTCGACGGCGCCCTCCACGACACTGACTTCCTCGACCTGACCGGGATCGTCTCGACTGGCTTCGAGCAGGGCCTGCTCGGGCTCGCGATGCCTGCCGACTACGGCACCTCGGGGCGCGCCTACGTGAACTTCACCGACGCCGGCGGCAACACCGTCGTGGCCAGGTTCCTCAGGTCGTCGACGAATCCACTCGCCGCCGATCCCGGGTCGCGGTTCGACTTCCGCTGGCCAGGTGGCAACGCCTTCATCACACAGCCCGCAGACACGCACAACGGCGGCACGATGCGGTTCGGCCCCGACGGCGCGCTCTACATCGGAATGGGTGACGGTGGCGGATCGAACGATGCGCAGCACAACGCGCAGAATCCCGCCTCGCTGCTCGGCAAGATGCTGCGCCTCGACGAACACGTCTTCCCGAACGACCCCAACGGATACTTCGCGCCGATCGACAACCCGTTTCCCAACGGCAACGCGCCGGCGGCCCTCGACGAGATCTGGGCATTCGGGCTCCGCAATCCGTGGAAGTTCTCGTTCGACGACCCTCGGCTCGGCGGCACGGGCGCACTCGTCATCGGCGACGTCGGCCAGGGCGCGCGCGAAGAGATCGACTACGAGCCTGCTGGTGCCGGAGGACGCAACTACGGATGGCGATTGCGCGAAGGCACGATCGCAGGTGAAGCAGGCGTCACGCCACCGGCCGCATTCACACCGCTCGTGGAACCACTGCTCGACTACCCGCACTCGGTCGGCCTGTCAGTGGTCGGCGGTGTCGTCTACCGTGGCACGCTGCTCGACCCGTTCTACGTCGGACGCTATTTCTACGGTGACTTCGCGACGGGCAAGGTGTTCTCGGCGGCGCTGACGGTCGACGCGCAGACGGGCGAGGCCACGGCGACCGACATCCGCGAACACACGGCTGAACTCGGCGGCGCGACCGCGCTCGGGAGCATCAGCGCGATCGAGACCGACTCGTTCGGCGAGATGTACATCGTCAGCTACAACGGGTGGATCGTCCGCATCGAGTCGTCGCTCGTCGATGGCGATGCCGACACGTTGCCCGACTGGTGGGAACGCCGCTACGGGCTCGACGCGACAGTGGCGGCGGGTGCCGACGGCGCGGGCGGAGATCCCGATGCCGACGGCGTCGTCAACGCCGACGAGTACGCGCGCGGCGGACACCCGCGGGGTTTCCACAAGCGCTACCTGGCCGAGGGGGCGACCAGCTCGTTCTTCGACGTCTCGGTCAACATGGTCAACCCCGGCCCACAGCGCGCCTTCGCCGCCGTGCAGTTCCTCGACAGCAGCGGCGCGGTCATCAGCCAGTCGTACCCGATGCCGACGAAACGCCGGCTGTCGGTGAATCCCAAGGGCCAGCCCACGCTCGACACGGCGGAGTTCTCGACCGTCGTCGAATCGGATCAACCCCTGGTCGTCTCGCGCTCGATGCGATGGGACGCGGCCACGCGCTACGGCTCGCACGCGGAGCAGGCCGTGAACGCGCCGTCGCGTGAGTGGTTCCTCGCCGAGGGCGCCACGCATTCGGGTTTCAACCTCTTCTACCTCCTGCAGAATCCCAACACGCTGCCGACCGACGTCGAAGTGCGCTACCTGCGACCGTCGCCACTGCCGCCCATCACCAGGCGCTACACGGTGGGGCCCACGTCGCGGACCACGATCTGGGTCAACCTCGAAGACCCGGGCCTGGCCAGCACCGACGTGTCGGCTGCCATCGCGACGCTCGACGGCCAGGGCATCGTCGTCGAGCGCGCGCTCTACCTCGACGCGGGCGGCGTCACCTTCGGCGCCGGGCACGACGGAGCCGGCGTCACCGCCCCGGCCCTCGAGTGGTTCCTCGCCGAGGGCGCCACGGGCGACTACGTCGATCTCTTCGTCCTGATTGCCAACCCGAATGCGTCGGCCGCCGACGTGGAATGCCGGTTCCTGCTCCCGTCGGGACAGGTCATCACCCGCACCTTCACCGTCGCCGGCCAGAGCCGGCAGAACGTGTGGGTCGACAGCGATCCCGAACTGGCCGCGACCGACGTCTCGACCGTGGTGCGATCGACCAACGGCGTCCCCATCGTGGTCGAACGGGCGATCTGGTGGCCCGGCACGTTCGACACGTGGCACGAAGGCCACGTCTCGGCCGGGACGACCGTCACGGCGTCGCGCTGGGCCCTGGCCGAAGGCGCGTCGCAGGTCCCCGAGCAGAGCGACACGTACATCCTCTTCGCCAACGTCGGCACCCAGAGCGACGTGGTCTCGGTCGAGCTGCTCTTCGAGGATCGGCCGCCAGCCGTCCAGACCTTTGAAATGCCGGCGAACTCGCGGTTCACGCTCCACGTGGTCGACTACTTCCCCGAGGCGGTGCACCACCGCTACGGGGCGATCGTCTCGAGTACACGCGGGCAGCCCATCGTCGTGGAATCGGCGATCTACTCCGATGCGCCTGGCGTGCGCTGGGCCGCGGGTGCCAACCTGCTGGCGACACCCCTCCCCTGAGGTCGCCGCTCGCCTGCAACGGCGCCGGTTACAGATGAGGCGCCATCGCAGGCAATACGGCCGAGCTGACCGGATGCATGAGGGGCGAAAACCCTCGCCGGGGGTGCGGTCCGACGCACGTCGGCCGATACTCATGACATGTCGATCCATGCCAGGCCGAGTGCCGAGCGCCGCTGGCGGCTGCCCGCGACGACCCTCGGCATCTCGCTGGCCGTCACGCTCCTGGCCTGGATCGTCGTCGATCGGCAGGTCGAGCGCTCAGAAGCCGCCAGGTTCGAGCGCCTGACCGATCGCGTGGTCACACGCGTCGCCGACAGTTTCGACATCGCCGACCGCGCCGTACGCAGCGGCCAGATCCTCCTCAGGCAACGCACCACGGTTTCGTTCGCCGACTGGCGGCACTTCGTCGAAGCGACGATGCCGTACTTCCACCCCGGCATGGTCGGCATCGGCTACGTCGAGCGCATCGGGCGCGACGAGACCGACGCGCTCGAACAGCGGCTGCGGGCAGAAGGAGCCAGCGACGTCCGCGTGCAACGCCTCGGGTCGAACCCGCAGCGCTTCGTGGTGACGCGCATCGAACCCGAGCGCCGGAACGCCGGGGTGCTCGGTCTCGACGTCGGCTCAGGCACCACGCGGCGCGGCGCGGCCGAACAGGCCATGCTGACCGGGCACGCTGTGCTCTCGCACCGCACCAGTGTCATCGAAGGCGGCAAGGAGTACCCGGGCTTCTTCCTGTTTGCGCCTGTCTACCGGCACGGCGCGCCCGTCGAGACGCCCGATCAACGCACGTCGGCCCTGCACGGCTGGGTGTACGTCTCGCTGCGCATCGACGAACTGCTCGAGGGACTCGACGAGGCGACCGCGCGCCAGATCGCCTTCACGGTCTCTGAAGACGAACGACCGGCGGGCACGCCGCCGTTCTACCGCCTCGCGGGCACGCCGTCACGCGGCCAGGGGCGAACACTCGCGCGCGAACTCGCGCTGCACGGGCGCAACTGGCGCTTCGACTTCGCGGCCCGGCCGGCGTTCCGCACGTTTGCCGACCGCTCGCTGCCGCTCGTGGTGCTCGCCGCCGGGCTCATCGCCTCGGTGCTCGCCACGCTCCTCGCGCTGGCGCTGCTCAACGCCCGCCGCCGCGCCGAGGGCCTGGCCGAGCGGATGACGGCGCAGCTGATCGAGTCGAACGCACAACTCGAAGACGCGGCCGCGACCGCCAGCCGTCTGGCGCTCGAAGCCACGCGCGCCAACGAGGCCAAGAGCCGCTTCCTCGCGATGATGAGCCACGAGCTGCGCACGCCGATGAACGGGGTGGTCGGCATGACCAGCCTGCTCCTCGACTCGCCGCTGTCGGCCGACCAGCGCGAACTGACCGAGACCATCCGGACCAGCGGCAACGCGCTGCTGACGATCATCAACGACATCCTCGACTTCTCGAAGATCGAGTCCGGGCACCTCGAGCTCGACGACCTGCCGTTCGACGTCCGCGCGTGCGTCGAGGGCGCGCTCGACGTCTGCGCGCCCCGGGCCTTCGAGAAGGGCATCGGGCTGCACTACGACATCACCCCCGAGGTGCCTCGCCTCGTCTCGGGCGACGCCATCAGGCTGCGCCAGGTGCTCATCAACCTCCTCGGCAACGCGATCAAGTTCACCGAGCGCGGCGAGGTGGTGATCCGGGTGCGCGGCCACGCGGGCGAGGGTGTGCACGACCAGCTGTCGTTCTCGGTCTCAGACACGGGGCCGGGCATTGCGGCCGGGCACCTCGAGCACTTGTTCGAGTCGTTCAACCAGCTCGACGCGACGGTGGCTCGCCGCTTCGGGGGCACGGGCCTCGGGCTGGCCATCAGCCAGCGACTCGTCACCGCCATGGGCGGCAGCATCGGCGTCGAGAGCGCTCGCGGCGCGGGATCGACGTTCTCGTTCACGGTACGGGCCCCGGCACTGGAGGCCGCCGTGGATCCGGCCGAGGTCGCGGCCATCCAGGCGCTCGCCGGCCGGCGCGTTGCCGTCGTGAGCCCGCACGCGACGGCACGGCGCATCATCGCCGACACGCTTGCCGCGTGGTCGGTGACGTGCATCACTGCCGACAGCACCGACGCCGCGCTCGGCGCGGTGAGCGGCCGGGCGGGCATCGACGCCGTCGTGTTCGACCTGGCCGCGCTCGACGAGACCACGATCGCATCGGCGCGCGCGCTCGCCACGGCGCCTGGCACGCCGGTCCGCGTCATCGCCCTCGCGCCGCCGGGCGCGACACAGGTCGGCGATCCGTTCACCATGGCGGTGACCAAGCCGGCCAGGCCGCACGCCCTGCTCCACGCGCTTGCACGTGCGATCCAGGATCATGTGCCGGCGGTGCCCGCCAGTTCTTTGATCGTGGCTGCAGGGCAACTCGCTGCGGGCGCACCGGCCGGGGCCGCCGAGGCCAGACGCGCACCCGAGCGCATCCTGCTCGCCGAAGACAACCTGGTGAACCAGCGCGTGGCGACGCTCATGCTGCGGAAGCTCGGCTGCCCGGCAGACATCGCCAACGACGGCGCCGAGGCCCTCGCAGCCGTCGAGCGCGAGTCGTACGACATCATCCTGCTCGACGTGCAGATGCCCGAGGTCGATGGCCTCGAGGTCGCACGACGCCTCGTGGCCGCCCGCCCGGTGCCCGGCGAGCGGCCGTGGATGATCGCCTGCACCGCCAACGCGATGCCGGGCGACCGCGAGGCCTGCCTCGACGCCGGCATGGACGACTTCATCACCAAGCCGATCCAGCGCGGCGATCTCGAAGCGGCCCTCGATCGCGCCCGTCGAGGCATCGCCGCGAGAACCACGGCCACGCGTCCTGCATCGCCCGCGGCGTGACGTCGCTTGCGAGGGGCGAGTGGCTGGCGCAAGCGGGCTGCGCGGCGCTATGCTCGCCACAGCCACAGACCAGCGGCGATCCGGCCGCGTCCAGGAGGTGTTCATGCATCCACTGCTCGCCCCCATGACGGGAACCGAACGCCGTGACGTGGGCGGCGCCCAGGTCGATGTCGTCCGCACCGGATCCGCGCGCGTGCGGCGCATCATCTACCCGGCTGGGTTCCGATGGTCGCACCACGTCAAGCCCCTGGGAAACGCCGACGCGTGCGTGCACGCGCACGTCGGTTTCCTTGCGCAGGGCCGCATCCAGGGCACCTACACCGACGGCTGCACATTCGAGTACACGGCGCCGCAGGTCATGGTCATCGAGCCCGGGCACGACGCCTGGGTCGTCGGCGACGAACCGGCCGTGCTGATCGAGTTCGATTTCGAGCGCGACACCATCGCCACGCTCGGCCTTCGCGGACGGCACGAGCACGGCGCCTAGGCGCACCACCGGCACGATGGCACACACGATCCAGATCGAACGGGAGTCGGACACGAGCTTCCGCGTCACGGTGGATGATGGGCGCGGCACCAGCACGCACATCGTGTCGGTGATGCCGAGCGACGTCGAGCACTACGCGCCGGGATGGACGCCCGAGGAACTGCTCGAGGCGTCGTTTGCCTTCCTGCTCGCACGCGAGCCCAGGGAGTCGATCCTGTCGCGCTTCGACCTGCCGGTGATCGAACACTACTTCCCCGACTTCGGCCGCGCCCTCAGGGGACGGCGCTGACGGCCATGGCGTCGAGCGAACTCACCGAGTTGTTGCGCCGGGCGCAGGAAGGGGATGGCGAGGCCGCGGATGCGCTCTTTGCCGAGAGCTACCGCATGTTGACGCAACTGGCGCGCGCGCGTTTGCGGCGTCACGTCCGCTCCCCGACGCTCGACACGAGTTCGCTGGTGCACGAGGCGTACCTGCGCTTCGTGTCGGCCGGCCGGCTCACGATCGCCGACAGCACGCACTTCAGGCGCTGGGCCGGTCGCGCGATGCGATCGGTCATCGTCGACATCGCGCGCCGGCGGCTCGCCGAACGGCGCGGCGGCGGTGTCGAGCACCTCACCTTCACCGGCAGCCTGCCGATCGCGCAGGCCGGCGGCGACGCATTCGTCGTCCGCGTGCACGAGGCGCTCGAGACGCTTGCGCAGGTGGATGCGCGGGCCGCCGAGGTCGTCCAGTTGCGTTACTTCGCCGGGATGACCGAACCCGAAGTCGCCGAGGCGCTGGGCATCGGCGAGCGCACCGTCAGGCGCGACTGGGAAAAGGCGCGGCTCCTGCTCGCCGACCTGCTCGGGTAAGGGCGCGCACCGCGCCTGGCGACGCAGTGGACCCGCGGGCGGCGTAGAATACGCGCGTACCATGGACATTGCGGCGCTCAAGACCCTCAACCGGCTGGTCGAGCAGGTACTCGATCTCGCGCCGTCTGATCGGACGACGTGGGTCGAGAGCCTGGGGCCCGAGTACGAGGCGTTCAAACCACGGCTGCGCGCCATGCTCGACAGGCTCGAGGCCACGGGCGACGCCGCATTCCTCGCATCGCTGCCGACGTGGGACGCCACCATCGACGCCGGGCACGGCCACCCCGGCCAGGCCTGCGCGGCCGGTGCGCTGGTCGGCCGCTACCGGCTGGTCAGTGAAATCGCGGCCGGGGGCCAGGGCGCGGTCTGGCTCGCCGAACGCGCCGACGGCATGGTCGATCGCCCGGTCGCGCTCAAGCTGCCGCTCGGCCTCGCCTTCAGGCCGGGCCTCGCCGATCGGATGTCGCGCGAGCGCGAGATCCTGGCACGCCTGACGCACCCGCACATCGCCCGGCTGTACGACGCGGGGGTGAGCGACGACGGCACGCCCTTCCTGGCGCTCGAGTACGTCGATGGCCGCCCCGTCGATCGGTTCGTCGCCGACCATCGCCTCGGGGTCGATGCCATCCTCCGGCTGTTCGTGCAGATCGTCGACGCGGTCGCCTATGCGCACGGGCAGCTCGTCATCCACCGTGATCTGAAGCCATCCAACATCCTGGTGACGGGCGACGGCCAGGTACGCCTGCTCGACTTCGGCATCGCGAAGCTGATCGACGATGCCCCGGAGCGCGACTCGACGATGACGGTGGTCGGCGGGCGCGCGTTGACCCTGGCCTACGCCTCGCCCGAGCAGGTGCTGCACGAGACGCTGGGCGTCGCGACCGACGTGTACTCGCTCGGCGTGGTGTTGTACGAGCTGCTCTGCGGCCGCCGGCCGCACGTGCCCGCGCGCGACACGAGCGGTGCGCTCGAACACGCCATCCTGCACGACGAACCGCCGCTGCCGAGCCAGGTCGCCCTCGACCCGTCACGCCGCGGCATCCTGCGCGGGGATCTCGACACCATCCTGCTCAAGGCGCTGAAAAAGGCGCCGGCCGAGCGATACGCCGCGGCGAACGCGCTCGGCGACGACCTGCGACGGTATCTCGACGGATTGCCGGTGTCGGCGAGGGCCGACAGCCCGGCCTACCGGTTGCGGAAGTTCGTGGCGCGCCATCGGCTGGCGGTTGGGGCGAGTGCCGCGGTGCTCGCGGCCGTCGTCGCCGGCGCGGGCGTCGCCGTGTGGCAGGCCCGCGTTGCGCGCGCGGAGCGCGATCGCGCCGATGCGGTGAAGGCGTTCGTGACGTCGGTGTTTCGCGACATCGATCCCGCGTTGCGCGGGTCGGGCCGCCCCCTGACGGCCACCGACGTCCTCGCGCAGGCTGTCGATCGCCTCGATCGGCGGAGCGAACTCGCCGCCGAGCCGGCCGTCAGGGCCGAACTGCTGCGCGTGCTCGGCGCGAGCTTCCTCGGGGTGGGCGACGCGGATCGGGCCAACGAGATCCTGCCCCGCGCGCTCGCAGAAACGACGACGCTCACCGGGGCCGGTTCCGACGAGGCCATCGACACCGAGATCCGCCTGGCCAGGGCCAAGTACCTCGGGGGCAAGGTCGATGAGGCCAACGCGCACGTCGCGCACGTGCGGCAGGTACTCGCCGACTCGGGCCGCCTCGCGTCCGAGGCGTTCGTCGAACTCGAGCTGCTGCGCACCGAGATCATCATCAACCGTGGCGGATTCAGGAAGCCCGAAGCCCGCACCGCGGCCGAAGAAGCGCTGGGTGCCGCCGAGCGCCTCCTGCCCCCCGTGCACCAGTTGCGGGCGCGGGCGCTGCAGCAGATGGCCACCGTCATGCGCTGGCAGAACGAGGACGCGGCCGCGGCCGCGCACGCAGAGCGGGCGTACCGCATGTTGCTCGACGTGCAGGGCAACGACGCGCGGCACATCAGCGTCATCATGGCGCAGAACGAATACGGACGCGCGCTGTACCAGGTCGGCCGCACGCGCGAGGCCCTGTCGCACCTGAAGGAGGCGGCGGCGAATGGCAACGCGTCGCTGAAGGACGATGCCGTGCTGCGGCAGCACCTGCTGGGCACCCTGGCGAACTCGCAGCTGCAGTTCGGTGAGGTCAAGGAGGGACTGGCCAACCTCGACCTGGCCATCTCGCTCGATCTCAGGGGAGTGAACCTCAGCCCCGCGTACCTTGCCGGCCAGCGATTCGTCCGCGCGCGTGCGTACCTCGCGGCGCGACGACTCGAAGAAGCCCTGCGACTCTACGACGCGTCGGTGGCCGAGTACACGAAACTCGGCGACAGGAACACCCTGATGACGGCGACGAGCGAACGTGCCGACGTCCTCGTGAGGCTCGGACGCCTGCGCGAGGCCGAGCAGGCCATCGCCCCGGTCATCGCGAGCAGGGGCCGCGCGATCACGCCGGCCGTGCGGCGGGGCGTCTGGCTCCAGGCCGAGATCCACCGTCGCCGCGGCGAAACCACACGGGCGATGCCGCTGGTGCGCGAAGCCATCAACTTCGAGCCGACCAACACCGCAAACGCGATCGCCAGGGCGCAATACCAGGTCACGCTGGCGCTCTCGCTGCTTGCCACGGGCTCCGTGCCAGACGCTCGCGCGGCCGTTGAGGCGGCCCTGGCGGCACTGCGGGCGAACCAGGGCGTCATGAACCCGATCCAGGCCGACGCCCTCGCGGCCCTGGCACAGGTCGAATGCGCCTCGGCCAACCGTGCGGCGGGCCTCGCCCTGCTCGAACAGGTCGATGCCTTCTGGCAGGCGTTCGACGCGACGCTCCCCGACGCCGTCGAGGCGGCCCGCCGCCTGCGCGACGCCCGGGCTGGCGCCACCGCCCCACGCTGACGTGGCCGGTTCTTCCCGCGCAGTGCGTAGGAACGGATACGCACCACTGGGAGGAACCACCATGCGACGCACACTTGCGAGAGTCCTGCTCGGACTCGCCGCGCTGGCGCTCGGCCAGACCCTCGCGTTCGGCGATCCGTTCACGCCCTCAGGCGTGACGGTGACGGGCAGCGGAAGCCACCTGTACATCTTCGGGAGTTGCTCGACGTGCCCACGCGAGGGCCCCAGCCTGTCAGACACGGCCGGCGGCGACGGCGTGCTCAACGCCAGCACCGCGTACGGCGGAGGCCCGTTTGCCTGGATGGCATCGGCCAGCATCGTCGGCAGCTCATACCTGCCCGAGCTGAAGGCCTACGCCGAGGCGCAGGCGCCACCGCCAGACGGGCACTACGACCTGTGGGTCACGGCAAACGCGACCGCCCAGGCGAGGCAGCGTTTCGTGTTCGAGGGCCTGCTGCCCGAACTCTACACGCTCGAGTACACCGTCGACGGTGTGCTGTCGGGCGACGGCGAGTCGGTCAGCGCCGGGCTCGGCGTCTACGGTGGCGACTACGTGCCCGAACTCGAGGGCGAGTTCCAGATCACGCGGAAGGGCTCAGACCAGGTGATGTTCGCGGCCGACACGCACTCGACCTTCAGCCACACGGGCAGCATCTCGTTCACGGTCAATCCCGGCGACGCCTTCTACGTGACGGGCTTCCTCTCGGCCCAGGCGTTCTGGACCGAGTCGACGCTTGCCGGGTACGCCGACGCGTCGCACACGTTCACCTCGGTCTTCACGGCCGGCAACACGTCGTTCCTGACCGCGTCGCTGGTGCCAGCGGCACCGGTGCCGGAACCTGGCTCACTGTCGCTGGTTGTCGCCGGCCTGGTCGCCGCGGCCGGCGCTCGCCGTCGTCGTCGGGGATAACCCCGGCGACGTTGCACCGGTTGGCCGGCGATGCCGTTCTGGGGGGTTCGGCATCGCTGGCCCATCGGCGCCACATGGGACGTCGCGACCCTGCCGGGCGAAACGGGTCTGGCCTCGAGTGATTGCTGCGTCGGCACGATCGGGGCCTGACACCAGGATTCGTGGTCGCGTCGTGCCACAATTGGCCGGTGCAGCCGCCACGCACGATCACCGTCACGCGCTACGTCACGCCGCTCCGCGAAGGCGGCTCGCTTCCGGCCATCGTCGAAGCCGATGACGATGGGCTGTATGTGCTCAAGTTCAGGGGGGCGGGCCAGGGCCCCCGGGCGCTCATCGCGGAACTGCTCGCCGGCGAACTCGCCCGCGCGCTCGGGCTCCCCGTGCCTGAGATCGTCTTCGCGACGCTCGATCCCGACCTGGCGCGCACCGAGCCCGACCCGGAGATCCACGCGCTGATTCGCGAGAGCGCGGGGCTCAATCTCGCGATCGACTACCTGCCGGGCTCGGTGACGTTCGACCCGATCGTGCATACGCTGCCGTCGGCGCTGGCCGCGCGCATCCTCTGGTTCGACGCCTTCGTCTCGAACATCGATCGCACCGCGCGCAACACCAACATGCTGATCTGGAACCGGCAGCCCTGGCTCATCGACCACGGCGCATCGCTGTACTTCCACCACGCCGACGGTTGGGAAGGCGATGCCGCTCGGCCGCGCGCGGCCTTCCCGCAGATTGCCACGCACGTGCTGCGCGGCCACGCCAGCGATCTCGCCACGGTGGACGCCGCGTCGGTGGCCGCATTGAGTGCGACCGTGATTGCCGCGATTGCCGGGTGGATTCCCGACGCCTGGCTCGACACCGCCGATGCGCCGCGCGTGCCAGCCGACGCACGAGCCGCGTACCAGCGCTACCTCGTCGCGAGGCTGGCGGCCCCGCGCGTGTTCATCGAGGAGCTGCACCGTGGTGACTGAGGTGACGTACGACTACGTCATCGTCCGCGTCGTGCCGCGCGTCGAGCGCGGAGAGCGCGTCAACGTCGGCGTCATCCTGTCGTGCGTGGATGCGGAGTTCCTCGACGCCCGCATCGCCCTCGACGAACGACGCCTCTGCGCACTCGACGGCGGCGTGGATCTCGAGGCCGTTCGCGCCGGCCTCGACAGCATCCGGCGGATCTGCGCGGGCGGACCCGATGCGGGCGCCATCGGCGAGCTCCCGCCACGCGGCCGCTTCCGCTGGCTCGCGTCACCACGCAGCACCATCATCCAGACGTCTCGCGTCCACACCGGGCGCACCTGCGATCCGGTGGCCACGCTGGATCGCCTCCTCGCCACCGTGGTGCTGGCGCCCGACGCCGATGCCGCACGCCGCTGATCCCCAGGCACCAGGTGCGTCGCCGTTCGCGAAGTCGTCGCGGACGCGGCTGACGACGCGCGACCTCGGACGCTTCCCGTCAGGCACGTTGTTCGACCGTATCGGCCGGGCGGTCTGCCACGCGGAATGCCTGCCGCGCAAGGAACTGTTCGAAGCGTGGGAAGTTGCGCGCCGTGTCCGCAGGGTCTGCCGGGGCGGCCGTGTCGTCGACCTCGCCGGCGGACACGGCATGCTGGCGATGGCGATGCTGCTGCTCGACGACTCGTCGCCATCGGCGCTGGTCGTCGACACCGGCATTCCTGCCTCGGCCGGAGGCGTGCACGACGCCATCGTCGCCACGTGGCCGCGCCTGGCGGGGCGCATCGCGTTTGCCAACGAGTCACTCGACGACGTCGCCCTCGGTCATGACGACATCGTCGTCGCCAGCCACGCGTGCGGCAGCCTGACCGATCGCGTGCTCGATCGTGCGACCGCCGCCAATGCCCGTGTCGCCGTCCTGCCGTGTTGTCACGACCACGCCATCGGTGATGCCGGCGCGCTCGGCGGATGGGTCGATGGCTCGCTGGCCATCGACATCGAGCGCGTCCACACGCTCGAACGACGTGCCTACCGCGTGCGCACGCACACCATCTCCCCGGAGATCACGCCGAAGAACCGACTGCTGATCGCATGCCCGGTGCCACGCGGTGGGCCGCGCGACGATCGAGGGGCTCAGGCGGGCTGACCGTCTGGGTCGGGCACCAGGCCCGCGGCCTGCGCGCACGCGCGCACGTGGGCCATCTGGCGGAGGACGCTCTCGAAGGGCCCCATCGCCTCGACGAGCCGCTGCTCGGTGAGGGCGTCGTCCTGGCAGACCTCGAGGATGGGTACCGTCGCTGCCTCGACGTCGGGCAGCCCTGCGCTTCCAGCGCGCGTGGCGATCTCGTGCAGCAGGCGCCGCACGTGCACGGCCCGCTGTTCGGCGAGTTGCTGTTTCGCGCTGGCGTCGAGCTGCGCGCGCTTCAACTCGGTCAGGTCGCGGACCGAGACCAGGAAGGCGGGCTCGTTCATCCACTCGAACTGCACGACACGCATCTCGCACACGCGGGCGTCGCCCGAGTGCGCCACGGTGATCTCGACGGGTTCGCCGTCGCGCACCGAGAAACCCAGCCGTTCGTCGATGAAGTCGTCGCGCCGGCGGTTGAACAGGACCAGCGCGGCGTCGTTGACGTAGCGGACGAGACCCGATCGCGCGACGACGAGGATGGCGTCGGGCGTCGCATCGAGCAGCCGCGCCGTCTGCCGGTACTGCTCGCGCGCCCGGTTCCGCTCGATCACGTAGAGCATGCAGTGCGCCAGCAGCGGACTGTTCGCATCGTCCTTGCTCATGAGATCTTCGGCGCCCTGCCGGATGGCGAATCGCCGCGCCGATCGATCCACGGCGCCTGAAATCACGACAATGGGCGCCCCGTCGGCCGCCGGGCGGATGCGATTGAGCGTCTCGATGCCGCTCGAATCCGGCACGTGCAGGTCGAGGATGACGGCATCGACGCGCCGCGCGGCCAGCACGCCGAGGGCCTGCGCGACGGTGGTGGCGCGCAGCACCGCGAACGTCACGAATGGGGTGTCTTCGAGGCGTTCGGTCAGGAGGTCGGCATCGCCGGGGTTGTCTTCGACCAGCAGGATCCCGTAGGTCAGCATCGCGCCCATTCACCCGTGTCGCCGACGGCGACGACCGCGCCCAGCAGGAACCCCTGGGCGAACTGCACGCCGAGGTCGGCCACGACCCGCGCGTCGGCCTCGGTCTCGACGCCCTCGGCGATGATCTGCGGCCCGAGGGGCATCAGGCACCCGAGGAGGCGCTCGAGGATGCGGCGCCGCCCGGGATCGTCAGCGACGCCATGCACGACCGATCGATCGATCTTGACGATGTCGGGTTCGAGGACGACGAGCGTCTCGAGCGAGCTCCTGCCGAACCCCACGTCGTCGAGCGCGATCAGCACGCCGGCGTCCTTCATGGCGCGCAGGCTGGGCAGCAGCATGGCGGGGGCGCCGATCAGCTCCTGCTCTGAAAGTTCGAGCGCCACGCGCGGCCCACCCGCCTGCACGAGGATGTCGCGCAGGGCTCGTGCCGGGGTATCGAGGAACGTCGATGGAAAGATGTTCACGTGCACGCAGTCGTCGCCGGTGAGGTACTGCGTGGCCTCGATGCACCGCCTGAGGCAGAGGAGGTCGGCGGCGCACAGCACGTTGGCATGGCGGGCAGCCGAGAACAACGCGGCGGGGTGCTCGAGCGGCGTGTTCTTGGGCCCGCGGACCAGGAACTCGTGCACGACACCGGCCGCGCCGTGGGGGCCGACGATGCGCTGCGCCATCACGCGAATCGCCTGCGGGTCGCTGAGGATCTCGCGGACGTCGGATCCGACGGGGTGCAGCGGGAGGTCGACGCCGTGCGCCGTGACACGGTCCTTGCCGGCGCGTTTGCTCGCGATGAGCGCCGACTCTGCGCCGGCCAGGACTTCCTTGAGCGACGCCGCAAACGGCGGGATGGCGGTCAGGCCGAGGCTCACGGTGACCTCGGCGCGGATGCCGGGCACCGACACGGGCAGGGGCGTGCTGTGGATGGTGTTCCTGAGCTTGGTGGCGACGAGGAATCCCTCGGCGAGCGTGGTGTTGGGCAGCAGGACGAGGAACTCGTCGCCGCCGATGCGTCCGATGCGATCGACGGGCGATCGGAGCGCGCGCACGAGCGCGGTGGCGATGGTGCGCAGCGTGGCGTCGCCGGCGCTGTGCCCGGCCACTTCGTTGATCCCCTTGAAGTCATCGCAGTCGATGAGGATCGCGGCCGCGTGCCCACCGGCTCGCCCGAGTCCGCCGACGACCTCGAGCAGCTCCGCCTCGATGCCGCGCCGGTTGAGGACGCCGGTGAGCGGATCGACGAGGGCCAGTTCCTCGAGTTGCCGGTTCGAGCGGGCGAGTTCGGCCAGGGCCCGCACACGATCGGTCACGTCGCGCAGCAGGACGAGGTATGCGGCCTGCCGCTGCCACGGGATGGGCGCGACGCGCATCTCCATGGTGCGGCCGCTGCGCAGTTCGATCTCGGTGAGGATGTCGCCGACCACCGGCACGCCGAAGAGTGTCCCGAGCAACTCGCCCGTCCCGACCCCGAAGGCCGACGTCGCAGCCGGATTCGCGAAGAGGATTTCGCCGTCCGGGCCCACGATGAGCACCCCATCGGGACTCTCGCGGAGCAGGGTCTGGTACTGGATGAGCGATTCGAGACGCGGCTTGGTCACCATGGGTCGTGGAACCTGGCGGCGGCCCTTACGCCCGTCCGTCAGGCGGACTGCCGTCGCGTTCGGGCGGCCCCGACGACCTGAACATCTCGCCGAGTCGCGTGCGCTCCTCGTCGAAGGTGTAGGTGGGCGTGCCCGTGAGAATGCCGTGCACCCCGCGGAACGGCGCGCGCACGTGCAGGCCGCTGTCGTCGATGAAGTACTCGCGGATGCCCTTGTCATGGAACGTGCCGCGCATCTTCAGGACGGTGAGGCCACGGCGCATCTCGCCGTGCAGCTCGACGTAGCGCAGCAGGATGATCGTGTCGGTGATCGTCGAGATGTGCGTCTCGGTGATCGACTCGCCGCCCGTGATCATCGAGGTCGTGTTGGTGAACAACCCGGTGATCTCGAGGTGCTTGATCGTGCTCGTGAGGGCGATGACGAACTCGCGGAACGACTTGGGAGTCGAGACGCGCTCGAACGCCGACATGCTGTCGACCGCCACGCGCTTCGGCGCGAACGCGATGATGTCGCGCTTCATCTGGAGCAGGTGATCCTCGAGGCCCATCACCTCGGGGTAGCGGCACACGATGCGCAGCAACCCGTCACGCTCGGCCTGCTCGAAGTCGACGCCCCACGAAGCCGCGTTGCGCGTGAGCTGCTCGCGGCTCTCCTCGGCCCCGAACAGCAGCGCGCGCTCGCCGGCCTCGATCGCGGCCTTCACGTACTGCGCGACCATGAGCGTCTTGCCGGTCCCCGTGGCGCCGCTGACCAGGATGATCGAGTCGCGGTACATCCCGCCGCCGCACATCTTGTCGAGTTCCGCGACGCCAGACGACACGCGGATGACCGACGACTTCTGCTTGAGCTCGATCGCCGACAGCGGGATGATCGTCACGCCGTCTTCGGTGTCGATCGAGAAGGGGTACTCGCCCTTGTGGTGCGTCGCGCCGCGGAATTTCAGGATCTCGACCGTCCGCCGGCGCTTCTCCTGCTCGAGCCGGTTGCGCAGCAGGATGACGTTGTCGGCGACGAACTCCTCGACGCCCCACCGGCCGACGCCGCCTTCCTCGTCGGTCCGCTCCATCGTCACGAGCGTCGTGACGCCCAGCGTGCGCAGGCCCGCGGCGATGCGGTGCAGTTCGCGGCGGACGACGTTGGCGTCGGTGAACTGCGGGAACAGCGCGCCAATCGCGTCGAGGATGACCCGCTTGGCACCGACCGAGCGGATGCCGTTCTCGATGCGGGCGAGCAGGGCCGAGAGGTCGTACGGCCCGGCCGCGATGGTCTCTTCGCCGGGTTCCGGCGTGGCATCGACGACGGCGATCTTCTTCTCGGCGAGCAGGCCCTCGAGATCCCACCCGAACGACCGCACGTTCTGCATCAGGTCGCCCGGCGATTCCTCGAACGTCACGAACACGCCGTTCTCGCCGAAGTCGCGAACGCCCGCGAGCAGGAACTGCAGGGCCATGACCGTCTTGCCGCTGCCCGCGGTGCCCGAGAGCAGCGTGCTGCGGCCCTTGGGGATGCCCCCGTTCGCGATCTGGTCGAACCCGATGATGCCCGTGGCGAGTTTCGGAAGTTCCTGCGGAAGGTGCATCACGCCCGCTTCCCCTTTTCGAGTAGTTCGAGATCGAGTCCGAGCAGGACCTTCTCCCGGTCGCTGAGGTCGCCGATGATCTTCCGCACCGGCTCCGGCAGGCGTTTGACCAGCGTTGGCGTCGCGAGGATCTTCTCGTTCTCGGCCAGGGCGGGATGCTCGAGCACGTCGATCACGTCCACGTCGTACAGGCCCTGCAACTCCGCGTCGCAGATCGCGCGCAGGTTGTCGATCGCCCGTTGTGAATGTGTCGTGCGTCCCGTGATGTAGAGGCGTAGCTTGAACTTCGTCATGGTCGGCACTCCCTAGGCACGCCGTCGGCGCTGCCCGACGCGATAGTAGTCGACGAGCAGGCCCATCATTTCGAGCGCCAGCAGCCTCGCCTCGAACACGATCGACCGGGAGTGGGGATCTGGCTGGATGGCGATGGCGCGGTCGAGCGCCGCGACGTGGAGGTCGAGCAGGTCGCGCGGGCCGCCGCCCGCATCGCCCAGGTCGGTGGCGATGCGCTCCATGTCGACGCGCGCGGCGGTCACGGTGTCGCTCCGGCGCTGCAGGTACGGCTCGAGCAGGAGGCCGTAGGCCCTGACGAGATGCTCGAACACCTCGGGATGCCGCACCGACACGGCGCCGGACCCTGCCAGCGCCGCCGTCACCGTCGTGGCCTGCGCGCTCGACGACAGCGCGCGGTAGCGCTCGAGGGATCGCTGCAGTTCGTGCAGTTGCGCTTCGCGGATCCGCGTGATGGCGTACCCGATCGCGCGCTGCAGCGTGTGGGCGCGGGCCTCGGCCTTGGCCAGGTAGTCTTGCGCGCCCGCGTCGATGCAGGCCAGCGCCAGTTGTTCGTCGTCGCTGCCGGTCAGGACCACGATGGGAACCTGGCTCGCGGTCTCGCGCAAGATGCGCACACCATCGAGCCCCTGGCTGTCTTCGAGTCGCAGGTCGAGCACCACCACGTCGACCGGTTCGGTGCGCAGCGTGTCGATCGCGTCGGCGAGCCTGGGAACGTGGACGACCTGGTAGCGTTCAGGGTCGGCCTGATCGAACATCTCGGTCACCAGGAGCGCGTCGCCGGGATTGTCTTCGACGAGAAGCACGCGCGTCGTGGTGATCGGCGTTGTCATACGGCGCCGTCTGGCCGCGAGCCGGCGAGCGGTCGTTCACGCCACGAAGATGGCAGGGAGCCTCGGCCACGGCCGGCGCCCGGGGGGCGGGCGCGAACGGGAACGATCGGCACTGGGGTCGGCCGGGCTGAGGCTGGGGGCATGGCGCGAACGCGAGTCCTGCCCAAGAGTCTCGACCTCATGCGTGCTGGTGGCTAGTCAGCCAGATTCGCGAGCGTGTCAGGATTTTCCCTACACGGCGCCCCCCCGTGCCGCGACGGCCGGCACACGACCGCCTGCGGCCTCAGTCGACAAGCCCGTTCTGCATGCTGTACCGCGCAATCTCGACATGGCTCGTCAGCCCGGTCTTCTCGCGGATGCGCGCGAGGTAGGTGGCGAC
>JAEUQQ010000494.1 GCA_016789685.1 Acidobacteriota bacterium
CGCTCGACGTTTCGCAGGAAGTGTTCCTGCGCGTGTTCCGGACGATCGGCGGATTCCGCGCGCAGTCGTCGCTGCGGACCTGGATTTTCCGCATCGTCGTCAACCAGGCGCGGAACCGTCAGCGCTGGTGGCGGCGCCGCCGCCGCGACGCGCAGGTGCCCATCGAGGATCACATCCGCAACTATGGTGAGTTCCGCACCACGAGCGCGAGCGACCCGGCCCGCGCCCTTGCCCAGAAAGAACTGGCCGCGCGCCTCTCGCGGGCGCTCAGCCAGCTGCCGTTCGAGCAGCGAACCGTGATCGTCTTGCGTGAGGTCGATGGGCTCAGCTACGACGAGATCGCCGAAGCCGCCGGCCTCAATGTCGGTACCGTCAAGTCGCGCCTGGCGCGGGCTCGCGAATCGCTGCGCGGCGCGTTGAGGGACGCATGATCCGCTGGACCTGTGCCTCGGTGAAACGTCGGCTGGCCCGCTACCACGACGGGGAACTGTCGATCGACCAGCGCCGCGCGGTCGACGCGCACCTGTCGACCTGCGCGGCGTGTGCGGCGGCCGTGATTGAACTCGACGACGTGGGTGACGCCCTGCGCGCCCTGGCCCACGTGGCGCCCGCGCCCGAGCGCGACGCCTTCCGCGCCGAGGTGATGGCGCGGTACTACGCCGAGCAGGCGAACTCCTGGGCGGCCACGCTCGACGACTGGCGCCACGACGTGGGCCTGCGCTGGGCGGGGCTGAGCGCCGTGGGGGCGACGCTGTCGTGCGCCCTGATCCTGTTTGGCATCGCGTGGCTGGTGCCGCTGGATCGCGAGGGGGGCTTCACGCGCATGCCGACGCCGACCTCGCACGATTTCTTCCTCACGAGCTACAGCGAGCCGTGGGCGCCGCGCGCCGGCTCCGACGCGATGGCCGCGGTGCTGTCGTCGGCTCAGGAAGAAGACATCGTGCTGGCCCTGGCGGCGGCCGTCGCGCAGCAAGACAGCGCCGATCGCCGGACCGACCCGGACGACCGGCAGACGGTGCTGCGCCTCATGAACGCCGTCAGGCACGCGCGCTTCACCCTGGCGCGCGATGCCAACGGCAAGCCGGTCGTGCTGTGGCTCTACGCGCACACGACGGTGCGTGCCAGGTTCCACCGGTCGTAGCCGCCGCGCCACGCAGCATCGTCAAGGGCCCGGTGTCCCGTCCGTCGCGACGGGGCAGCGGGCCCTTGGTGTTTTCAGCGGCCGTCGGTCTGCGGTAGCCGAGACGTTGCACGGGGTGGCTGCGCCACCCGCGCCACGATGGTGCCTCAGCGCTTCGGGAGGGCGATCGTCACCGACGCCGGGTTGTCGAGCGCGTCGGCGGCGCGCACCCGGAGGCCGTTGGGGGCATCGGCGGCCGCGACCTCGATGTCGTAGGTCTCGTTGCCCGAATCGGCGACGCCATCGGTGGGGAACACCACCGTCCAGCGCATGGCATCGACCGAATACTCGACCCGTTCGACGGGGCTCTGCGCGTCGCGCACCCGCACCGTGGCACGCAGGCGCCCGTCGGCCACCGCCGCACGTTCGACCTGGAGGCTCGGCGGGGTGTTGTCGACGTCGAACGCGCTCGACTCGGCCTCGCCCGTGAGAGCCGTCGCCGCCGGGTTGCTCGCACCGTCGCTGGCCACCACGCGCAGCGTGTAGGTGCCGTCGGCGACCGACGAGGTGTCCCACGCGAGCAGTGGATCCCACATCTCGCGCCGCAGCGGCGTCCACCCCGCATCCCCCTCGCGGCGGTAGAAGACGTCGAACCGCACCCGGTCTGACGCCTCGTCGTCGGCCTTCCACTGGAACGTGCGCAGGCCGCGCTGGTAGGTCTTGCGCCCGAGGGCCGGTTGCGTCTGCGCCGGGGCCACCGCAGCAAGGCTCGCGAGCGTCTTGCCATCAGAGGCGCCCGATTCGAACCCGGCAATCTCGAACTCGCCGGTCGAATACGGCCGTTGGAAGACGATCCCCGGCGGGTGCACCGTGATCGCCGAGACGATCGGCCGCGCGTTGCGGGGCAGGTAGGCCAGCGTCACGCCGGTGATCGAGGGCGAGGCCCCGCCGGCGCCCGTGAGGTCGAGGCGCCACTGGATGTAGCGCGCTTTCGGGCTCGTGATGGTCTCGCCTGCCGGGTTCCTGATCGCGGCGCTCCAGGGCGACCACGTCTCGTCAGGCGTCGCGGTGTTGCCGCTGCGCGTCGAAAGCGCGACCGACGTGCCGCTCGGCGTCGTGCCACTCCAGCGGACGGTGCCCCAGGTCGACTGCACGGTGGCGTCGCGGACGTCGGACATGAGCTGGCCCGTCGTGGCCGCCGTGGCGCCGACCTTCCAGAGCTTGCCGGGGTTGGCGCCGAGCACCCACCAATCGCCGCCGCGCGCGGGGAGGATGCCGGTGATCTGCTGCGCGTCGAGGCGCGTGAGCAGCGTGACGCGCGGGGCCTCGCCCGCGACGCGCACGAGGCGGCCCTTCGCGGCGGTCGCCACGACGACACCCTCGGGCGTGGGGACGATGTCGTAGGGGAGGTCGTCGGCCGCGTCCCAGACCACATCGACGGTTCCGTCGGCAGCGATGCGGTACACGGCGCCCTTGGCGTCGCGCTTGTCTGTCGTTCCCCTGGTCACGGTGGCGGCCGGCGTGGGCGTCGTCGCCGTCGCGTCTCCCGATGCCGTGACAGTGATCTCTGTCGAAAACGCCGCTACGGCCCCGCCGGCCGTCGAGGCCGGTGGCGGGTCGGCGGCGCGCGCCTCGCCGGCACCCTTGGCCGACATCGCCGCCACGAAGAGGGTGCCCGACGCATCGACGCGCAAGGCGCGGATCTCGCGGTGTGGGGAGTCGAGCAGGATGAACGGGTTGCCATCGCGCGACAGCCGGATCACCTGTCCCGGCGTGTCGGTGCCGATGAAGACCCCGCCGCCTGGCGCCAGTGCCAGTGCCGTCACGTGCGTGGCCTTGGCCGTGTAGATCACCCTGGCGTCGCCGCCCGGCGGAATCCGGTAGACGACGGCCTTGTCGCCCGTCGCGGCAAACACCGTTCCGTCGGCATCGACCGCCAGCGCCCAGATGTAGCGTTCTGCCGGGTCAAACACCGTGGTCGTCGCGCCGTCGCGCGCGACGCGCACGATCCGGCCGTCGGGCGACGAACCCGCGAGCAACTGGCCGTCGGGGGTCACCGCGATCGCGTGGACCTGCGACTCGACGGCATCGAAGGCGACGGTGGCCCTGCCAGCCGCGTCGACGCGCATGACCTTGCCGTCGTTGCCGGCGGCCACGAAGACCGTGCCGTCGGGCGCCGCGGCCATCCGCCACGTCGCAGCCGTCTCGAGATCGACGACCGGCGTCACGCCGGGGCCGAGCGTGACGCGCCCGAGGGTGTCGATCGACACGCCGGTCGCATCGCCCTTGAGGAAGTCGGCCGACGTCATCGTGCTCCAGTAGACGGGGGCGCTGGCATGGAGGCCTGCCGTGAGGCACGTGCAGGCAGCGAGGATCGCGAAGCGTCGGCGCATCAGGACATCCGTGAACGGAGAGAGAAGGGCGCGCATGGCGGTCAGCGCGCGTCGAGGGGAATGACGACCTGCCGGGATCCGGTGACCACGCGATCGAGCGGCGTGTCCCACGCCCCGAGCGGCGCCACGCGGATGGGGAGGGCGTTGGCGCCCGCGCGGTCGGCCTCGAGCACGCCGAGCACCGAGCCCGGCAGGCCGGGCAGCGTCTCGCCGTTGATCGAGACGCCCGTGTCGGTCGAGACGAGGCGGACGTAGAGGCGGTGGTTGCGGCGCAGGCCGTCGAAGATCCTGACGACCTGATCGATCGATCGCGCGCCGCCGACGAGGCGGACGTCGCGGCCGTCGAACTGGCCGACGCGGGTCGCATCGGCGACGACCAGCGTCACCGAGCCGCGCGCGTGCGACGGGATCTCGATCGGCACGCGCCTGATCGTCTCGCCGCCCCGATACTCGCGGAGTCCCACACTGACGGTGACGCGGTCGCCGGGCCTGACGCGGGCGGCGTCGATCCAGGCCCGCTCGATCGCGTACGAGCGTGGGGTTTCGCTGGCCGTGATCGAGAGATCGAGGCGATCGACTTTCGCGTCGCCGAGGTCACTGCGCGCGAGCAGCGCGAGCGGCGTCACCACGTAGCTTCCGGCAAACCCTGCGGCGTTGTCGCCGGTGAACGTGTCGTCGAGCGTGAAGCCGCCGTGGCCTGCAATCTCGATGCGCCCCTTGACCGAGTAGGTGGCGCCACCGACCTCGCGTTCGTAGGCCTGCATCACCGACAGCACCGACAGGAAGCTGAGCAGCGGCGTGAACTGCTGGTCGTCGGCGACGCGGAACGAAAACGTCCGCGCGATGCCTCGTTCGCTCGTCAGCGCGACGGTCATCGGAATGGTGCGCGGCCCTGGGCCCAGTGTGCCCGCGATCGCGGTGAAGCGATCCTGCTGAAGCGTACCGACGGTTGCGCCGGTTGTCGCGAGCTTCGTCGACGAGAGCAGGCTCGGGAGCACCGTGTGCACCCAGGCGCGCGTCATGGGCATGGCGACCGGCCCGAGGTTGAACAGCGGGTGCCCGAACGCGTAGACGCGGTCGCCGTCGACATGGGTGACGGTGCCGACGGCCGACAGCGCGAAGTCG
>JAEUQQ010000412.1 GCA_016789685.1 Acidobacteriota bacterium
CGTCGATGTAGTCTGACAACTCGGCCACGAGCGAGCGGCAGTTGCCCCGCGGATGTGCGGCGCTCACGATCGGGCTCCTTGCAGTTGGTCGCGCATGAACAGCCGGGCGCGATGCAGGCGCATCTTCACATTCGGCTCAGAGATCCCAAGCACCTCGGCAACCTCGCGTGTCGAGAGCCCCTCGATTTCACGAAGCACGAGCACCACGCGGTGCGACGGCGGCAGCCCCTGGATCGCCGCGCGCAGCTGCCCGCGCAGGCGCCGGTTGGCCACCCACTCCTCGGGCGACGGGCCAGGGTCGGCAGGGTCGATGGCCGCGATTCGCTCGGGCGTCGGCATGAGGTCGTCGAGCGAGGCGAAGTGCTTCGGTTCGCCGACGCGGGTCCGCCGCTTCATGAGGCAGGCATTGCGCACCGTCCGATAGAGCCACGGCCTGAAGGCCTCGGGGGCTCGCAACCGGCTCACGTGGCGGTAGGTCTTCATCAGCGCATCCTGCATGACGTCTTCCGCATCGTCGGGACTGCCACAGACGTGGAGGCTGAACCGGTACGCGGCCTCCTGCGCCCGCAGGAGCACCCGTTCCAGTGCCGAACGGTCGCCTGCGGCGGCCGCACGCACGAGTTCGGTTTCCTGCTGCCGCGGGTCGGCGTCTGCCGTCGTGACGGTTGCCTGCCTGGAGAGATGCGCGTTTCGCGAAGTGGTCACGGGCTCACCTTGCGGCCGATTCTATACCGCGGCCCGACTCGCCACGGCGCCATTCGGGCGTGACCTTTTGCCCGCATCCGCATCTTCTGGAGCGTGACTCGCCCTACTCCGTTCCTGTCGTTGTTGTTCCTGGCTGTGCTGCCGACGGCGGCGGCCGCGCAGGCGCCGCTCTCGCTCGACGAGGCGGTGGCCCGCACCCGCGCCAACCATCCGACGCTCGAGAGCGCCACCGCGGGAGTCGACGAAGCGACCGCGCGCGTCCGTGAGGCGCGATCGGGCTGGTACCCGCGCGTCAACGTGCGCGAGGCCTGGCAGCGGGGCAACCACCCCGTCTTCGCCTTCAGCTCCCTGCTGTCGCAACGGCGGTTCACGGCCGCCGACTTCGCGATCGATCGCCTGAACCGTCCCGACGCCATCACCAACCACCAGTTCGCCGT
Organism: Acidobacteriota bacterium; assembly: GCA_016789685.1. Classification (GTDB taxonomy): domain Bacteria; phylum Acidobacteriota; class Vicinamibacteria; order Vicinamibacterales; family JAFNAJ01; genus JAEUQQ01. The sequence goes on from JAEUQQ010000412.1 coordinate 1,143, forward strand.
GAACACCGAGGCGTTCCTGTTCGACGGGGGGATGACCCGTGCGGCGGTGCAGCAGGCCTCGGCTGGCCAGAAGCTCGCCACGGCACGCCGGCGACTGGTCGAGCGCGACCTGGCGATGGCGACCGTCGGCGCATACGTCGATGTCGTGCGCCGCGACGCCGCACTGGCGGCCGCCCGGCGCGCCGTCGAGGCGGCCGTCGCCGACCGCGACCGCGCGCAGGCGCGCGTCGAGGCGGGCGTGGTCACCGAGGCCGATGTCCTGGCCGTGGTGGTACGGCATGCCCAGTTGGCCGCGCAGGTTGCAATGCTCGACGCCGAACGCCGCGTGGCCATCGAACGTCTCAACGCCCTCATCGACGCGCCGCCGGGGACGACTTTTGCCCTCGAGCCGCTCCGCGACACGACCTTGCCCATCGAGTCGGCCGACGCCGCCGTCGCGCTGGCGCTGGCGGCCCGCGAAGAGATCGTGCTGGCCGACGCCGAGCAGGCCCTGTCGCGGGCGGCGATGGCGCGCGCGAAGGCCGCGTTCATGCCGACCGTCGGCGCGCAGGCAGGCGTCGAGTGGAACGGCAACACCCTGGGCACCCGGGAGCGGAGCTGGTTCATGGGCGCCGAAGTGCGCTTGAACCTCTTCAACGGATTCGCGGATCGCGCCCGCCTGGCGGCCGCGCAGGCGGCGACGCGAGGCGTCGACGCGCGCCGCGAGGCGGTACTCCGCGACATCCGACTCGACGTGCTCGCCGCGCACGCCCAGGTGACCTCGGCCGTGGCCCAGGTGGCCATCGGCAGGGATGCGGCCACCCAGGCGGCCGCGGCGCACCAGATCGTCCGTGACCGCTACGAGCACGGACTCGTCGACATCACCACGGTGCTCGAGTCGGCCCGAGCGGTCGCCGACGCCGACGCGCGGGCCGTCGCCGCGCGCGCCGAGGCTCAGCGAGCAGCCGTCGCCTTCGAGCGCGCGGTCGGACGGTTCCCGCGCTGACGCCGACTCCCATGCAACGAACTCCAGACTTCCCACACCGGATGCACCCGATGCGCCTGCCACGTTTCCTCATGATTCCCCGCCGCCTTGCGGCAACCGTTCTTCTCACGGCCGGCGCCCTGGCCGGCGCCGCCTGCGGCACGTCGCACGACGCCGTGCCCGCTGCCGATACCCGCGCACCGATCGCCGTCACGGCGACGCCCGTGGTCTCGACGCAGATTCGCGAGGCCATCGAGGCCGGCGGCATCGTCCAGGCGCGCACCACCGCCACGGTCTCTGGCCGACTGCTGGCGACCATCCGCGAGTTCCGGGTGATGCCGGGCGACCGCGTGCGACGCGGCCAGGCGCTCGTGGTGCTTGACGGGCGCGACCTCTCGGCCGCCGCCCGGCAGGCGACGACGGCACGTTCAGCCCAGGACGAAGGCGTGCTGGCAGCCCGCGCTGCCCTCGAGGCCGCGCGGGCGGGTCAGGTCCTGGCCCGTGCCAATCACACACGTATCGCGGCGCTCGCCTCCCGCAAGGCCGCCACGGCGCAGGAACTCGACGGCGCGACGTCTGCGCGGGCGGCGGCCGACGCGCAGGTTGCGGGCGCCGAGGCGCAGGTCCGGCAGGCCGAGGCCGCCCTGGCCAGCGCCGGCGCGGCAAGCGACCAGGCCGGTGTCATGGCCTCGTTTGCGACCGTCACGGCGCCCTTTGACGGCGTGGTCGTCGAGAAGCTCGCAGACGTCGGCACGCTGGCCGCCCCCGGCATGCCGCTGCTGCGGCTCGAAGATCGATCGCGGTTCACCCTCGACATCCGCCTCGACGAAGGACGCGCCGCTGGCCTGACCGTTGGGACCGCGGTGCCGGTCTCGATCGACCAGCCTGGTGGCACACCGCTGACGTTCGAGACCAAGGTGGTCGAACTGGCCCGCGGTGTCGATTCGGGCACGCGCACGGTCATCGTGAAGCTTGGCTTGCCCGGCGACGCTGGCCTCACGTCGGGGCTGTTCGGCCGCGCGCACTTTCCGGGCCCGGCGAAGCAGGGCCTGTTGATTCCGGCAGACGCCGTGGTGCGACGCGGCCAGATGACCAGCGTCTTCGTGGTCGATGGCGAACACGCCCGGCTCCGCCTCGTCACCGTCGGCCGTGCGGCCGCACCGTCGGCCCCCTCGAGCATCGAGGCCGTCTCGGGGCTCGTCGCCGACGAGCGTGTGGTCGTGGCGCCGCCGACGGCGCTCGTGGATGGGCACCGCATCACCGTCGCGGGCGCGGCGGGAGGTGCACGATGACCGAGCGACTCGGCGCCGCCGGGCAACTGGCGGCGGCCTTCATCGAATCGAAGCTGACGCCACTATTCATCGTCGCCTCACTCGCGCTTGGCGCCATGGCCGTCGTCGGGCTGCCGCGTGAAGAGGAACCCCAGATTATCGTCCCGATGGTCGACGTGTTCGTCGGCATGCCCGGCGCCAGCCCGGCCGAGGTCGAGCAACGGGTGACGCGACCGGTCGAGCAATTGCTGTGGGAGGTTCCGGGCGTCGAGTACATCTACTCGACGTCGAGCCCCGGCCAGTCGATGGTGATCGTCCGGTTCCACGTCGGGCAGAACGAAGAGGACGCGCTCGTCCGCCTCAACCAGAAACTGCAGGCCAACCTCGACCGGATCCCGCCCGGCGCCTCGGCGCCCATGGTGAAGCCCCGCTCGATCGACGACGTGCCCATCCTGGCGTTGACGCTGTGGAGCACGCGCTACGACGACCACACGCTGCGCCGCCTCGCCACGCAGATCGACGACGCGATCAAGGAAGTGCCTGACGTCTCCGAGGTGACCATCCTGGGAGGCCGCCCGCGCCAGATGCGCGTCGACCTCGATCCTGCGCAGCTCACGGCCTACGGCGTCGACCCGCTGCAGGTCAAGCACGCGCTCGCATCGACCAACCAGCAGATGACGACGACCGGGCCCATTGTCGATGGCCACACCGTGCGCGTGCAGGCCGGCACCCGCCTTCGGAGCGTCGAGGACGTCGGCAACGTGGTCGTGACCGTCAGGGCCGGACGCCCTGTGCTCGTGCGCGATGTCGCCTCGGTCCGCGACGGCGACGGCGAACCCGACGAGTACGTCCTGTTCCACTCGAAGGCGTCAGGGGCGGTGCCCGCCGTCACGATCGCCATGGCCAAGCGGAAGGGCACCAACGCCATCACCGTGGCGCACGCCATCGAGCGGAAGATCGACACCCTGCGGGGCTCGGTGATCCCATCGGACGTCGAACTGACGGTGACGCGCCACTACGGCGAGACCTCGTCGGAGAAGTCGAACGAGCTGCTCTGGCACATGTTCCTCGCCGTGGTCTCGGTCAGCGCGCTGATCTGGATCGCGCTTGGCCGGCGCGAGGCGGTCGTCGTGCTCGTCGCAATCCCGGTCACACTGGCGCTGACGCTCTTCCTCTTCTACCTGTATGGCTACACGCTGAATCGCATCACCCTGTTTGCCCTCATCTTCTCGATCGGCATCCTCGTGGATGACGCGATCGTGGTCGTCGAGAACGTGGTGCGGCATGCGCGGCTGCAGACCGGGACGGACGAGCCGTTCGCCGCGGTCGCGCTGCGCGCCGTGGACGAAGTCGGCAATCCCACGATTCTCGCCACGCTCACCGTCGTGGCGGCCATCCTGCCGATGGCGTTCGTCGGCGGCCTGATGGGCCCCTACATGAGGCCGATTCCGATCGGCGCCTCGGCGGCCATGCTCTTTTCGCTGGTCGTGGCGTTCGTCGTGACGCCCTGGGCGGCCCGCCGGTTGCTCGCCTCGCACAGCGGCCACCACCAGGAGGCCGAAGACAAGCTGACGCTCTGGTATCGCAAGGCGATGGGGCCGCTCATCACGAACCGACGCACCGCGTACCTGTTCCTGGGCGGCGTCGCGGCCCTGCTTCTCGCCGCCGTGGCGCTGATCCCGCTCAAGGCCGTCAAGGTCAAGATGCTGCCGTTCGACAACAAGAGCGAGTTCCAGATCATCATCGACATGCCCGAGGGGACGCCGCTCGAAGACACGCAGCGCGTGGTGTCGGCGCTCGCGGTCGAGACCATGAAGGACCCCGCGGTGGTCCACGTGCAGTCGTATGCCAGCACGGCCGCGCCGTACAACTTCAACGGGCTGGTGCGGCACTACTTCCTGCGCCGCGCCCCGCACCTCGCCGACCTCCAGGTCAACCTTGTCGGCAAGGACGCGCGCAGCGACCAGAGCCATGAGATCGCCAAGCGGATCCGCACGGCGCTCGCGCCAATCGCGGCCCGCAACGGTGCGACGATCCAGGTCGCCGAAGTGCCGCCGGGGCCGCCGGTCCTGCAGACACTCGTCGCCGAGATCTATGGTCCAGACGAGGCACGCCGGACCGAGATCGCATCGCAGGTCAAGGCCATCTTCGAGAAGACGTCGGGCGTGGTCGACACCGACTGGTATGTCGAATCGCCGCAGACCAGGATCGACCTCGTCGTCGACCAGGAGAAGGCCGCGGCCGTGGGCGTGCCCACGGGCGCCGTGGCGGCGGTGGTCACCATGGCCAGCGCCGGCGACGTGGCGGGCCTGCTGCACGACGAAGAGGCCCGCGAAGACGTGCCGATCGTGCTGCGCCTGCCGCGCGATGCGCGCAGTGACCTTGGCACACTGGCCGCGCTGCGCATCAACGGCACTGCGCCCATCGCGATCGGCGAGGTCACGCGTCGCCGCGAGGCGACCGAGGCGCGCGCGCGGTACCACAAGAACCTCCAGGCCGTCACCTATGTGACCGGCGACCTCGCCGGCGCGTCAGAGAGCCCGGTCTACGCCATCGCCGACATGAACGAGGCGCTGGCCGAGATGAAGCTGCCCGAGGGCTACACGTTCGACGTCTTCAACGCGGTGCAGCCTTTCGACAGCAGCAAGTACGCCATGAAGTGGGACGGCGAATGGCACATCACCATCGAGGTGTTCCGCGACCTCGGCCTCGCCTTCGCGGTGGTGCTGTTGCTGATCTACATTCTGGTGGTCGGCTGGTTCCAGTCGTTCACGACGCCGTTCACGATCATGGTCGCCATCCCCTTCTCGCTCGTGGGCATCCTGCCGGCACACGCGCTGATGGGGGCGTTCTTCACGGCCACCTCGATGATCGGCTTCATCGCCGGCGCCGGGATCGTCGTGCGCAACTCGATCATCCTCGTGGACTTCATCGAGCTCAGGCTCGGCGACGGACTGCCGCTCGAGCAGGC
>JAEUQQ010000473.1 GCA_016789685.1 Acidobacteriota bacterium
GGTCGATGCGGCGTTCGCGCCACCGAACGGATGGGTGCCCGTGAGCAGTTCGAAGAGCACCACGCCGAAGGCAAACAAGTCGCCGCGGATGTCGCCGCCACCGCCGCGCAGTTGCTCAGGCGACATGTACCCCGGGGTGCCGAGCACCATCCCCGTCATGGTCAGGCGGCCTGTCGACGTGGGCACGCCCGCTGCGCCGTCAATGGCACGGGCAATGCCGAAGTCGACGAGCTTCACGACGCCGCTGCCGGCCACCATGACGTTCTCGGGCTTGAGGTCGCGATGCACCACGCCCGCCGCGTGCGCCGCCTCGAGCCCCCGCGCAATCGACAGGGCGATGGCGAGCGCCTCGTCGTTCGACAGGCGCACGTGCGCCTCGAGCACCTCGCGGAGGTTGCGTCCCTCGATGAACTCCGACACGACGAAGATGTCGTCACCCGCGTCGATCAGGGCGTAGGTGCTGGCGATGTTGGGATGCTGCACCGCGGCTGCCAGCCGTGCCTCGCGCGCGAGCCGCTTCCGCCGCTCGGAATCGTGCGACAGGTCGGGCGGCAGCATCTTGAGCGCGACCTTGCGCTCGAGCTGCGTGTCCCAGGCGGCCAGGAGGATGCCCATCTGGCCGCGGCCGACTTCGTGCGTCACCACGTACGGGCCGACCGCCCGCCCGATCACGTGCCCGGCGCCGCCGCCAGGCGCCTCGACATCGCCCTCGTCGACCCAGGCCGGCGCTTCCAGGAACTCGCCGTGGTCGTGCGCCGCCAGCAGGCGCAGCACGTCGCTGTGCGCCACCTCGTCATCGGCGCACGCCTCGGCGACGAAGCGCGCGCGCGCGTCAGCCGGCTGGTCGAGCGCCGCGGCGAAGATGCCGCTGATGCGGAGCCACCGCGCCTGCTGGTCTGTCACGGCCGGCGCGTCTCCGCGAGCGCGTCGGCCAGCCAGGCCCTCGCCAGGGCCCAGCGGCGCTTCACCGTCGCTGGCGAGGTTCCGGTCACGTCGGCGACCTCCTCGATGGTGAGCCCGCCGAAGTAGCGAAGCTCGACCAGCTGGGCGCGCACGGGGTCGATTCCGGCCAGGCGTGTCAATGCCGCGTCGAGATCCTCGAGGTCGAGCCCGGCGTCGGGCGGCGTCGCCGCGAGATGATCGACGAGGGTGATGCGATGCAGGGCCCCTCCCCGCTTGGCGGCGTGCCGGCGGCGCGCCCGTTCGACCAGGATCTGGCGCATCGAGTTGGCGGCAATCGCACAGAAGTGCGCGCGGTTCTGCCAGTCGACGTGCTGCTCGCGCATGAGCCTGAGGTACGCCTCGTGCACGAGGGCGGTCGCCTGCAGCGTCTGGCCCGGACGTTCGCGGCGGATGTAGGCACCGGCCACGCGCCGCAGCTCGTCGTAGACCATCGGCAGCAACGCGTCGAGCGCGTCGGCATGGCCGCGACGGGCGGCCTCGAACAACTGCGTCACGCGGGCGGGGTCGGGTCGCAGGTCGGTCACGTGGCGTCGCCCGGGAGAAGAACCAGAGGGCCGGGCGTCGTCGTGACGACACACCGGGACTCCGAAATGACGCGGCAGGGGCGTCACGCCACTCTATCGCAGAACCGCGTCGTCGTGCGCCCACCCCGACCTCGGCGGCCGCCCCGTCGCACCCGGGCGGTGGTTGCGCGTATGCTGCTCGGAGAATGGCGACGCCCAACCTCACCACCCTCGGCTGGAACGCGCACTGGCAGGACGCCTTCGCCGCCAGTGCCGCCGAGGGCCTCGTGCCAGCCCGGGTCAGCCTCGAGCACCAGCACATCTACACCGTCTGCACGGGCGAGGCCGAGATCCTGGCCACGGTCGCCGGGCGCTTCCGCCACCGCGCGGCCGGCAAGCACGAGTTCCCGGCGGTCGGTGACTGGGTGGCGCTCAAGCCCAGGACCGACGCCAGGGCCAGGGCCACGATCCACGCCGTCCTCCCCCGCACGAGCCGCTTCTCGCGCAAGGCCGCGGGCGACGTGACCGAAGAACAGGTCGTCGCGGCCAACATCGACGTGGTGTTCCTCGTCAGCGGCCTCGACCACGACTTCAACCCGCGACGCATCGAGCGGTACCTCGTGACGGCGTGGGACGGCGGCGCCACGCCGGTCATCATCCTGAACAAGGCTGACCTGTGCGACGACGTCGCCGGGAGCATCGCCGAAGTCGAGGCCATCGCCGCGGGCACCCCGATTCACGCCATCAGTTCGAGCGAGCGAGCGGGGCTCGACGCCCTGCAGCCCTACCTGGCTGTCGGGCGCACGGTCGCGCTGCTGGGCTCGTCGGGTGTCGGCAAGTCGACGCTGATCAATGCCCTGCTCGGCGTCGAACGCCAGCGCACGTTCGTCGTGCGCGAGAGCGACAGCCACGGCCGGCACACCACGACGAATCGCGAGCTGATCGTCCTGCCGCAGGGCGGCCTGCTCATCGACACGCCTGGCATGCGCGAACTGCAGCTGTGGGAAGGAACCGGCCTGATGTCGGGCGCCTTCGACGACATCGCTGCCGTCGCCGCGTCGTGCCACTACCGCGACTGCAAGCACGACACCGAGCCGATCTGCGCCGTCAAGGACGCGGTCGCACGCGGCGAGATTCCAGAGGATCGACTCGAGAGCTACCGCCGCCTGCAGCGCGAGGCACGGCACCTCGAGGCCAAGGTCGACGAGCGCGCGGCGCTCGAAGAGAAGCGCAAGTGGAAGGTGATCCACAAGAACATGAAGCGGTTCACGTCGAAACGCATCTAGCCCAGGCATCCCCGCATGGCCGTGTCGTCGCTCGTTCCCGATCTCCGCGGTATCGCCGGCGATCGTGTGCTCGCCCGCCCGATCGACCGCGTCGCCTTTGCCGCCGACGCGAGCTTCTACCGCCTGGTGCCGCAGGCGGTCGTGCTGGCGGCGTCAGAAGGCGAGGTCGTCCGCCTGTTTGCCCTGAGCCGTGAACACGGCGTGCCGATGACCTTCCGCGCAGCCGGCACGAGCCTCTCGGGACAGGCCATCAGCGATGGCATCCTGGTCGAGACCAAGCGGCACTGGTCGCGCATCGAGGTCGAGGCCGGCGGCGCGCGCGTCCGCGTGCAACCCGGGGCGGTGGGGGCGCACGTCAACGCCAGGCTCGCGCCTCATGGCGCGAAGATCGGTCCCGACCCGGCGTCGATCGCCGCGTGCGCCATGGGCGGCATCCTCGCCAACAACGCGAGCGGCAATTGCTGCGGCGTCGCGCAGAACGCCTATCACACGCTGGCGTCGATGCGCATCGTCCTGCCGTCGGGCACGACCATCGACACGGCCGACCTCGTGCGAGCCGACGAGGCCCTGCGCGCGCGCGAGCCTGCCCTGTGGTCGGGCCTCGGCCACCTGCGCGACCGCGTGCGCGCCGATGCCGCGCTCACCGCGCGCATCCGCGCCAAGTACCGCATCAAGAACACCACCGGGTACTCGCTCAACGCCTTTCTCGATCACGAGCTGCCTGCCGACATCCTGCAACACCTGATGATCGGCAGCGAGGGGACGCTGGGGTTCATCGCCGAGGCGGTGCTCAACACCGTGCCCGACTACCCGGTGAAGTACACCGGGCTGCTCTGCTTTCCCGACATCTTTGCGGCGAGCGCGGCAGTGCCGGCGCTCGCTGGCGCCGACGCCAAGGCCGTCGAACTGATGGATCGCGCCTCGCTGGCGTCGATCCAGCACGCGCCAGGGGCGCCCGCGTTCATCGCGACCCTGCCGCCGGGCGCGGCCGCGCTGCTCGTCGAGTTCCAGGCGGCCGACATCGCGGCTCGTGCCGGTCTCGAGCGCACGGCGGCCGACGCGTGCGCCCGCCTCGACCTCGTGCACCCGGCCCGCTTCACGCACGACGCCCTCGAACAACTCGGCCTGTGGAAGCTGCGCAAGGGGTTGTTCACGTCGGTCGGCGCCATCCGCGCGTCGGGCACCACCGTGATCATCGAGGATGTCGCCTTCCCCGTCGATCGCCTCGCCCATGCCACGTCGGATCTCAGGCGCCTCTTCACCAGGCACGGCTACGACCGCGCCATCGTCTTCGGCCATGCGAAAGACGGCAACCTGCACTTCGTCATCACGCAGTCGTTCAACGACCAGGCCGCCATCGATCGCTACGCGCGCCTGATGGACGACGTCGTGGCGATGGTGGTCGACGACTACGACGGTTCGCTGAAGGCCGAACACGGCACCGGGCGCAACATGGCGCCGTTCGTCGAAACCGAGTGGGGGCCTGACGCGCTGGCGATCATGCGCGAGCTCAAGGGCCTCGTCGATCCGCGGCACCTGCTCAACCCCGGCGTCATCCTCAACGACGACCCGCAGGCGCACCTCGCCCACCTCAAGTCGCTGCCGTCGATCCCGACGCACGCCGACGCGTGCATCGAGTGCGGCTTCTGCGAAGGCGTCTGCCCGAGCCGGCACCACACACTCACGCCCCGCCAGCGCATCGTCGTCGAGCGCGAACTCGAACGCCTGCGCGAGGCCGGCGACGCGCGTGCGTTCGCCTCGCTCGGGCACGACGCCGAGCACGATGTCATCGACACATGCGCCGCCGACAGCCTGTGCTCGACGCAGTGCCCCGTGCTCATCGACACGGGCGCGCTCGTCAAGCACCTGCGGCACGGGCGGCACGGCCGTGCCGCAACGCTGGCCGCCGAGTGGGTGGCGACGCACTTCGACCTGGCCGAGTCCACGGTTGGCGCGGCCCTGCGCGCCGGACACGTCGCCGCACGCGTCATTGGCGACGAGCGCCTGCAGGCCGTGTCGCGCGTGGCCACCGCGGGAGCGACACAATGGGTTCCGCCGATGCCGCACGCGGCCGCCCGCACGCAGCCTGGCGGCGACGCCGCCCACGCCGACGTCGTGTTCGTGTCGGCGTGCATCACGCGGACCATGGGCTCCGCGCTGCCGGGCGGCGACGGGGAACCCGAGGCCTCGACGGCGCAGCTGTTCCAGGCGTTGTGCGTCCGCGCTGGCCTCCGGGCCTTCGTGCCCGATGCCTCGGGCACCTGCTGCGGCGTGCCGTTCTCGTCGAAGGGCTTCGACGACGCGCACGAGATCGCCAGCGCGCACCTCAGGCATCAGATGCGGATCTGGTCGTGCGAAGGCGCGATACCGGTCGTACTCGACACCAGCCCCTGCGCGCACGGCGTCAAGCGCGATCTTGCGGGCGACACCAGCGCACCGCCGCTGCGGGTGCTCGACGTCGCCGAGTACGTGC
>JAEUQQ010000484.1 GCA_016789685.1 Acidobacteriota bacterium
AGGCCGACCCCGCGGTGACGCTCAACGCACCGCTGCCGCTGAAGAGCAGGGCGCCCTTGCTGTAGAAGGCGGCGTTGACTGCGGCGCTGGCGTCAGACGACTCGGTGAGGCTGTTGCTGCCCGACAGCACCACGAACGTCCGGACGGCGCTGTTGACGTAGATGGCTGCGCTCGTGGTGCTGGTGATGGCGACGTCGGTCAGCGCCAGCCCGAACGCTGCGGCGCTGGTGATCTTCAGGCCTGTCGAGAACGTGCCCGTCAGCACGAACTTCACCACGCCGCCCGTGATGGCCGACGTGATGGCGATTGGGCTGACCGACGTGTCGATGACCACCGTCTTCGTTCCGTCGGTGAACGTGGTCGCGCCCCCGGTGGTGCCACTCGTGGTGAGGCCAGAGGCGCCGACCGTGACGCCGCCTGGGGAACCGGTCAACGTGATCGTGTGGGCGAACACCACGTTCGAGACCTCGTCGGCGGGATTGAACCCCTCGGTGAGTTCCCAGGCATCGACAGCAACGCCGCCACTTGTCGGCGTCACCACGGCCATCGCGCTGACGACCGGGCCGTTGGTGTCGGTGATCCGCACGCGGTAGCGTCCCGCGTCAGTGGCGGCCAGCGTGCCGATGGTGTAGCTGGCACTGGTCGCGCCCGAGATCGCCGTGGCGCCTCGATACCACTGGTACGACAGCGTGCCAGTGCCTGTCGCGGTGACCGAGAGGGTGACGCTCGATCCCACGGCCGCCGTCACGCCCTGGGGCTGTGCCGAGATCGCCACGGTGGTCGTTGTCCCCGTTCCACCGCCGGTGCCTGTTCCCGTGTCGGTGCCGGTCCCAGTCCCGGTGCCCGTTCCTGTGCCAGAGGTTGTCCCGGAACCGCTGCTGCCGCCGGAGCCGCAGGACGTGGCGATGAGGATGACCGCGATCGCGGCCGGAGCGATCCATCGTGCGTTGCGCTGGAGTCTCATGGAAGGTCTCTGTGGTTCGGTCGCGCCGGAACACGACGTACCGGCGGGCAGTGAGGAGCGGAAGGAAGCGGGCATACGGGCCGTCACTTCACGGTGAAGACGAATGACAGCCTGGTGCCACCGCGGAGCACGGTCATCGTCGCGCCCGACAGGGCGTCTGCCCGCGCGAGCATGCCGGCGACGGCCGCGAGGTTGTCGAGGCGCTGGCCGTCGAGGTCCATCAGCACATCGCCGTCCTGCAGCCCAAGCTGCTCGACGATGCCGCCCGCCTTGATGCGGGTCATGGCGAACCCGTCGATCGCGCGCGGCCCGCTCTCGCCGCTGGTGTAGTGCGGCGTGGCCAGGGCGGCGCCCAGGACGTCGGGCAGGTTCGACGTGTAGCGGCGCAGGAGTTCGCGCGAGAGTTCGATCGTCACGACGTCGGTGCTGCGTCGCTCGACGAGCGGTGCGGGCGGGGCGTCACTGCTGTCCTCGGTTGGCCCGTCGCCGGGCGGCGGTGCCGGCGCCGACGCCGCGTCCTGCGGCAGCGCCAGCAACTCGAGGCGCCCGGTCTGCAGGTTCCTGACGACTACCGCATCGTCCACGACCTCGACGATCAGCGCGACATCGCAGGCACGTTCGCCGACCGCGTAGAGCCAGGCCCCACGCCGTGCGGGCGGCTCGAGGCACTCGATGAGGCCGGCCGACATCGCGGGTGCGGCGACATGCCGCGCCACGCCTGCGAGCCTGAGCGGCAGCGCCGTGGCCGCCAGAGGCTCCCGCGGCTGTTGCGCCCACGCCGTCGACGCCACGACGGCGAGCGCGAGTCCGAGGCGGATCGCTGGTGTCGAGGCCCGGCGCGCCCACTGGGCGATCGACGCGAGCGCTGTCGCGTCGACAGGTGGCCTGGGAGGGAACCGAGCCGTGCAGGCGTCCGAAGCGTGAACCTTCACGCTCTGTATGACTCGCGCTGACGGCAGAACCTTCCCGCGGGCTGTCCCCCGCGACTGGTGGTGTCGGATCTGTCCAACAAAGCGTGCAGATTCCCGACGCAGCGTCCGGTCGCTGCTCGACATCCCCCCGGCGAGGTTGCAGGACACCGACGGCGAATCGTCGGGCACGGCGGCCCACGCGCGCGTCGCCGCCCTATACTGGACGGCGTGTCGAACCGCGGCCATGTGCGTGCCAACGTTCTGTCGCGTGCGCCGTCGCGCGATGACGCGGTGGGGGAGCGCTGATGCTGGCCGTGGCACTCGCGGCCAGCGGCGTCAGCAAGCGGTTTGGCGGCGTCGTGGCCCTCGACAACGTCTCGCTCGAGCTCGCACGTGGTGAGTGCGTCGCGCTCGTCGGCGAGAGCGGGTCGGGCAAGAGCACGCTGCTCAAGCTCTTTGCCCGGCTGATCGATCGTGACGCCGGGCACATCACGATCAACGGCGACGATGTCGATGGTTTCGACCCGGCGCACCTGCGCCGTCGTCTTGGCTACGTGGCGCAGGAAGGCGGGCTGCTGCCGCACTGGTCGGTCGGGCGCAACGTGGCGATGGTGCCCTGGCTGCTCGGCCGCGGCGACGCGACCGGGATCGCGTCGCGATGCCTCGACCTCGTGGGCCTGCCGCCGGCCGACTTCGCCGCGCGCTGGCCGCACACGCTCTCTGGCGGGCAGCGGCAGCGCGTTGCCCTTGCGCGTGCGCTTGCCGGTGATCCGCTCATCCTGCTCCTCGACGAGCCGTTTGGCGCGCTCGACGCCCTGACGCGTGCCGACGTGCACGCCACCTTCCAGCGCGTGCGCCGCACCACGATGGTCACCGCCGTCATCGTCACCCACGACCTGCGTGAAGCGTGCCTGCTCGGTGATCGCGTGGCGGTGATGCGTGATGGGCGCCTGGAACAGATCGCGCCCCCGGCCGAACTCGTCGCACGCCCGGCCACGGCGTACGTCGCCGCGTTGCTCGACCGGGTGCGCCTGACGTCGGGGTTGCTCGCGTGAAGGCCGTGCGGCTCGTCACGTGCGTGGTGGCGTGTGTCGTCTCCGCCGCGCCGTCGTTCGCACAACCGCGTTCGGTGTCGGTGGGGTCGAAGCCCTTCGGCGAGAGCTACATCCTGGCCGAGATGTGCGCGCAACTGCTCGAGGCCCGCGGCTTCGCTGCCACTCGCCGCTTTGGACTTGGCGCCACCGAGGTGATCTTCCCCGCGTTGCGCGACGGGCAGATCGACGTGTTCCCCGAGTACACGGGCACCGGCCTGCTGGTCATTCTCAAGGACCAGCCCGACCCGGATCCCGCAGCCGTGTTCGATCGCGTGGCGCGCGAGTTCGAGCGGCGTTTCGACGTGCGCTGGCTGCCTCCGCTCGGCTTCGAGAACACCTACGCCATGTCGGTCAGGGCCGATGTCGCCGACCGCCTCAAGCTCGAGACGCTGTCGGATGCCGCACGCCTCGGCGGGCAGTTGCGTGGCGGTTTCTCGGCCGACTTCATCGGCCTGCCCGATGGCCTCCCTGGCCTGCGTGCGGTGTATGGCTTGCGCCTCGCCGAAACGAACGCCCTGGCCGTGTCACTCAAGTACCAGGCCGTGATGTCGGGGGCGGTCGACATCATCGATGCCTACTCGACCGACGGCCTCCTCGACCGGTATCCGCTGCGGGTCTTGCGTGACGACCGCCACTTCTTTCCCCCGTACGATGCCGCGTTGCTGGTGCGCGGAGCGCTGGTCCGCGACCTGCCGGGCGCCGTCGTGGCGCTGAGCGAGTTGAGTGGGCGCATCGACGTGACGCGCATGCGCCGGTGGAACGCCCAGGTCGAGGTGCAGGGGCTGGCGATTCCCGACGTCGCACGCGGGGCGCTCGGGGAACTCGGGCTCGTGACACCTGGTGCTGCGCACGCGCCGGCCGCGTCGTCCGCGTCGCAGCCATTTGCGCGCTACCTCTGGGATCGCCGGCACGAGATCGGCCGCCTGAGCCTGCGGCATGCCTGGCTCGCCGGCGTCGCGCTGCTCGCGGCATGCCTCGTCGCGATCCCTCTCGGTCTCGGGCTGGCCCGACGCCAGGCGGGCGAGCCCATCGTCGCGGCGCTCGGCGTGCTGCAGACCGTGCCGGGCATTGCGCTGCTGGCCTTCATGCTGCCGTGGCTCGGCATCGGGGTCATGCCCTCGATCGCGGCCCTGTTCCTGTACTCGCTCTATCCCATCGCACGCAACACCGTGACCGGTCTGCGCGAGGCCGACCACGCGGCCGTTCTCTCGGCCCGTGCGCTGGGCATGACCGAGGCCCAGGTGCTGCGCTATGTGCAATTGCCACTGGCGGCACCGATCATCATGGCCGGCGTCCGCACCGCCGCCGTCCTGGCGATCGGCACGGCCACGCTCGCTGCATTCGTGGGCGGCGGCGGCCTCGGAGATCCCATCGTGGCGGGCCTCGCCCTGGCCGATGCGCGGATGGTCCTGTCGGGCGCGATTCCCGCGGCGTTGATGGCGCTCGCCGTCGATGGCGTGCTCGCGGCCGTCGAGCGGCGCGCGACACCGGTGGCGATGCGTGCGCGAGGCCGGCGGAACGGCTGATCGCGACGACCGGGCCAGGGCGCACGTGCCTCAGGTCTGAGGCGGCGCCTTGGCCTTCACCTACCTGCCCGGTGGCCGCTGCCCGCGCAGCGTGCACCTGATGTCCCTGCCGTTGTCGCCCCCGGTGTTCAACGCCGGTTCGACGAACGTGACGACGACGCGGACGTCTCCGGCGAGCGCGTCCGGCGCGAGTCCGAACACGCGCGCCTGGCCGGCGATCGGCGGGCCGGGGATCAGCATGCTCGGGTCATCGCGCACCCAGAGTGCGTCGGTGGCCTGTCGCCACCCGGGTCCGCTGAGCACCGTCAGACGCTCGGCGCGCACGCGCGACGTTCGCCAGTCGAACGCCCCCAGCCCGGGCCGGTCGGGAACCAGCGCATGCAGTACGGGTGCAGACATCTCGGGCGTGACGTCTGCGACGCCGAACGGACGCTTCTCGTGTCGAGCGTGTGCGGCCGCAAGGGCGATCCGCAACTGCGGCGGGTAGACGAGCGCGATGTTGACCGGCGACGCGTCGTCGCCAAAGGCGAGACGCATCGGGAGCAGATCGTCCGGCTTCGCCGTCGTCCCGAACGCGATGGCGTCGAGAACGTCGCGCTCGCTGAGCGGTTGCCCCCATGCGGCGGGCGAGGCGAGCAGTCCCATGGCGGCGGTGGCGAGGGTCAGCAGGCGCAGGCGCACGGCGATTCTCCTGGTGAGTGCAGGATCGGTCCGCGCGCGTGTGCGAGCGGGGCGGTCCGGGTCTGAGTGGATTGGGGCGCGCGAGTGGGCCGCCCTTGGCTGCGAGCGTTGTGACGCCCACGAGGCCATCCCGGCCTGACCGAATCGCCCGTTCAGGAAACTTCCCGCTGGCGTCGTCCGTAGAACCGTGTATGCTGTGCATGTTGAGTATGCACAGTAGTCTGCTGATTGCCCACGCCGACGCCAGGCCGATGTACCTGCAGCTCATCGAGCAGGTTCAGCAGCGGATTGCCGTGGGCGACTGGCCAGCAGGCCACGAACTGCCGTCGATCCGGGCCCTCGCCGCCGAGACCCGGGTCAGCGTCATCACCATCAAGCGGGCCTATTCCGAACTCGAGCGCGCGGGCCTCATCGTGACGCGCCAGGGGCGCGGGTCGTTTGTGGCCGAGCGCGCCGGGCTCAGCCTGGAACTGCGCCGCCAGGAACTCGACGGCCAGCTGGCGGCCGCGGCCGATCTTGGACGTCGGCTCGGATTGTCCGCAGACGCGCTCGCCGAGCGCATGCGCGAGGTCGCCCGGGCGCACGAAGGTCCTGAGGCCCACCGCGAACCGCCGAGGAGCCACGAGGAGTCATGAGCGCGCGCGTCATTCAGCTCGAGGGTGTCGAAAAGGCATACCGGTTCTTCCGCCTCGCCGACGTCCATCTCAGCCTCGAGGCCGGCCAGGTCATGGGACTCGTCGGCGCCAACGGTGCCGGCAAGTCGACGATGATCCGGCTGCTGATGGGGATGCTGACGGCCGACCGCGGCGAGATCCGCGTCCTGGGCCACGCGATGCCGGCGGAGCAGGCCCTCGCGAAGCGGCACATCGGATTCGTCGCCGAAGACATGGGGCTCTACGGCCAGGCCACGCTCGGCTGGCACATGCAGCTCGTGCGCGGGCTCCGCGACTCGTGGGACCAGGGGTACGCCGAGCACCTGCTGCGCCACTTCAACCTGCACACCGACCAGCCGGTGCGCGGACTCTCGCATGGCGAGCGGGTGAAGGCCCTGCTGCTGCTCGCGCTCGCGCCGCGGCCGCGCCTGCTCCTGCTCGACGAGCCAACGACGGGGCTCGACCCGGTGGCCCGTCACGAGGTGCTCGCCGAGTTGATGGACGTGGTGCGCGACGAGCGGCGCGCGATCCTGTTCTCGTCGCACCACACGCAGGACGTCGAGCAGATCTCAGACGTCATCACGTTCCTCGATCGCGGCCGCATCGTCGAGTCGCGCGACAAGGAGTCGTTCCTCGACGGCTGGCGCCGGGTGTCGCTCGATCTGCCTCCAGGCGTGGGCGTTCCCGCGCTGCCAGGCGCGGTCGCCGTCTCGACGTCAGGCCGCGCCGCCGTGGTGACGACGCGCGAGTACTCGAGGGCGGTGGAGGAGGCATGCGCCCACGCGGGCGCGACGATCCGCGACGTGCAGCGGCTGACGCTCGAAGAGATCTTCGTGGCCACGGTCACGTCGCAGCGCGAGGAGCAGCAACGATGAGCAGTTCGGTCGTCACACACCTCGTGCGCAAGGATCTCTTCCTGATGCGCTGGCCCGTCGCCGGCACGCTGGCCGGGGGTGCCGCCGCGCTCGCGCTGATGCCCCAGGGCAAGTTCCAGGCCTACCTGGGCGGCGTGCTGCTGATCTGCGCCCTCATCATCCTCAACATCGTCATCGCGCTCTATGCCGTCGCGCAGGAACGTCGCGAGCGGATGGCGATGTTCATCTTCAGCCTGCCGGTCTCGCCGCGGCAGTACACGCTGGCCAAGGTCGTGGCTGCAGGTATCGCGTACGTCGGTCCCTGGTTGCTGCTGACCGCGGCGACCGCGGCCCTCATCGCCGGAACAGCGCTGCCCGATGGATTGCTGCCATTCTGGCTGGCGGTGCTGGGCTACCTGTTGTTC
>JAEUQQ010000497.1 GCA_016789685.1 Acidobacteriota bacterium
ACGATCGAGGCCCCCTGCACCGCAGTTTCGCCCTGCCACAGGCGCGCCTCGCCCGAGTACGTCGCCCTGTGCGTCGCCGCGTCGTAGACCAGGTGCGTCGCGGTCACGTTCACCGGCTGGTCGTCCTTCAGCATCCCGGGCCGCTTCGGCGTCGTCGTGCCCGCCGCGGGCCGCGCGCCGCGTGTCGCCTTGAGCACCGACCGCACGTCCTGGTCGGCGACGAGCCCCTTGCCGTCGAGCGTCAGGTCGATCTGTCGCGCCTCGATGGTGATGCTGTCGTCGGTCACGATCGCCCCGGCCCCCCCGGGCGACGCGGCGAGTTTCGCCGTGCCCTTCGCGACGTTGTACAGCAGGTCGGGGGCCGAGGCGTAGGTGGGGTCGTCGACGAACCGCACGCCGCCGCCGAAGTTGGCCGCCTGGATCTCGCCCAGGCCCGGCGTGACGACGGTGTCGAGCGTCTGCGCCCGGATCTCGCGGTCGTAGCCGCGATCCGCGCCAGAGGCCAGCTTGGTTTCGCGGTAGTTGACCTGCTCGACGAAGTGCGCCGTGGTCAGCCCGCGGCCGGGTTCGCCAGCCGCCTCGAGCGACACGGCCCGGATGCGGCGGGCCGGACCATCGTTCTCGATCGGAAACTGGAGTTGCACATTGTCGCGCCCGACGAGCGACGTGAGCGACTGCCCGTCTTCGGCAAACAGCATCTCGATCCACCCGGCCGTCAGCACCCGCGTGCCGCCAGCGCCGGCCGCCACGAACTCGACACGCGCGTCGCCGGCGAGCACGGCGCGCTGCAGCGCAGAGCCGTCGAGGGTGTAGTGCAGGTTGATGTCGCGCGCCGCGAGCACGCGGAGGTTCGTCGCGCTCGCCGCCTCGGGATCGACCCGGGAGTTGCCGCGCAGCTCGATCATCTGCACCGTGTCGGCATCGGGCGCCAGGAAGATCATCGCGTTGTCTGCCTGCACGCGCTGGCCGGCGCGGAGGATCCGGACGTCGCGCTCGAAGCGCAGGTAGCGGTCGCGGCGGGCAAACCCGGCGGTGCCCGACGACACGTCCATCGCACCCTGCCCGTTCGGGTCGGCCTTCACGTCGATCTTGGCTTGCTCGAGCATCCACAGTACGTCGCGTCCACGGTCGAACGTCGCACCCACGGAACTGCCGGTCATGCGCTGTCGCGTGAATCGCACGCGTTCGGGCACCCGCACGATGCCCTCGCCGTTGTCGAACGTCGCCGACGACGAGCGCATGTCGATGCCGTCGCTGGTCACCAGCTTCACGTCCCCGTCCACCGCCATGGTCGACTGATCGTTTCGCGCGGTCGCGTTGCGCGCGGTGAGCGTGAACCCGCGGCCGCTGCGTTCGGGAACCTTGATCGTGACGCCTTCGGCCTTGCTGGTGCCGTCCTCGTACGTGAGCAAGCGCTCGTACTCGAACGTGTAGTCCTCGACCGTGCCCTTGGCCATCTTCGATTCGCCGCCCGTGCTCTCGGCGATGGCCTTGGGATCGCGGCGTTCCACCGGAGGGCCACCAGGCGGCTGGGTGCGCTGGCGTACGGCGAGGTACGTCGCCACCGCGAACCCGACGGCAAACAGCCCGATGCCCGCGCGCGCGACGCGCTGCCAGCGAATCACCATCGTGCCAATTGTACCGGGGCGGCGGTCACGACGGAACCGCCGTGCCCGCGCCGAGAGGTTCGCGCACCGCCGCGATGCGCAACTCGATCTGCTGCTGCCCGCGGAACGTGTTGCGCTCGAGCGAAAACGCCACCTCGACCGAGTCGCGGTGGCTCTGGAGGAACCCCTCCCACTCCACGCCG
The DNA here is from genome assembly GCA_016789685.1 of Acidobacteriota bacterium. GTDB lineage: Bacteria > Acidobacteriota > Vicinamibacteria > Vicinamibacterales > JAFNAJ01 > JAEUQQ01. The sequence continues at coordinate 1,811 of JAEUQQ010000497.1, forward strand.
CGCCAGGCGATGGCCCTGAAGAGGAACCCCCGGTCGCGGACCGACATGCTCAGGTGCTTCTCCTTGAGCCGCGCCGGGCCGTCGCCCAGGCTCACCGGGCCGCTGGCGAACACCGGGGCCGGGTTCGACAGGCCGAAGGGTGCCATGCGCTCGAGGCCCTCGAGCAGCGCGGGCGTGATCTCCGACAGCGGCAACCGTCCGTCGAGCCGCAGGCGCGGCATCAGGTCGGCCGGATCGAGCACGGCATCGGCGTGGGCGTTCACGCGCGCCCGGAACTCCGGAATGCGTCCAGATGACATGGCCAGCCCCGCGGCCTGGCGGTGCCCACCAAAGCGATCGAACAGGCCCGCGCAGCGTTCGAGCGCGTCGAGCATGTCGAAGCCCGGGACGCTGCGGCACGACCCGTGGGCCACGTCTCCCTCGATCGACAGCACGATCGCGGGCTTGCAGTACGCGTCGACGAGTTTCGACGCCACGATGCCGATCACGCCCCGGTGCCAGCCCTCGCCCGCGACCACGAGCACGTTGTGGCCGCCCACGTCGGGGTCCTTGTCGACCAGCGTCCGGGCCCGCACCAGGATGGCGGCCTCTTCTTCCTGCCGCCGCGTATTCGCCTCGCTGAGCGACTCCGCGAGGGCGCGGGCACGATCGGCATCGCGCTCGCCCGACAGGAGCAGCAGTTCGGCCGCGATGTCGGGCGTGCTCATGCGGCCGGCCGCGTTGATCCGGGGCGCGAGCACGAACGAGACGTGATAGCTGTCGAGCGCCTTCCCCGCCAGGTTCGCGCTCTCGAGCAGCGCGCGCAGCCCCACCGCGTGCGGGCCCTTCGACAGCGACGCGAGCCCGAGCTTGGCGATGGTGCGGTTCTCGCCCGTCAGCGGGACGACGTCGGCGATCGTGCCGAGCGCCGCAATCTTGACGAAGGCCGGCAGCCACTGCGACTTGCCCGCCCGGGCGCACAGGGCCTGCACGACCTTGAGCGCCACGCCAGCTCCCGCCAGGTGCTTCTCCGGGTACGTGCAATCGGGACGCTTGGGATTGATCACGGCGTAGGCCGCCGGCATCGTCGCGTCGGGCTCGTGGTGGTCGGTGATGATCAGGTCGACCGCGAGTGCGCGCGCGCGCAGGGCCGCCTCGGGGGCGCGGATGCCGCAATCGACCGAGACGATCAGCGTCACGCCATCGGCGTGCATCCGTTCGATCGCCGGCGGGTGCAGGCCGTAGCCGTCGCGCATCCGTTCGGGGATGAAGTGGCGGACGTCGCCGCCGAGCAGCTCGATGGTGCGCCGAAGCAGCACCGTGGAGGTGACGCCATCGACGTCGTAGTCGCCGTGGATGGCGATCTTCTCGCGCGATGCGATCGCGGCCTCGATGCGCGCGACCGCCCGGTCGAGGTCCTTGAGCAGGAACGGGTCGTGCAAGTCGTCGAGTGTCGGTGCCAGGAACCGCCGCGTGGCGTCGGCGCCGGTGATGCCGCGCGCCACGAGCAGGCGCGCCAGCGGCACGGGCACCGATGCCTCGGCGGCCAGGGTCGCGGCCGCGTCGTCATCGACGGGGGCGACCTCCCAGCGGCGCTCACGCATCGGCGCGGGGAACCGAGGGCGAGGCGTCGGCGAAGTCGAGGCCGAGGCGCCCCATGTCACGGAACTTCTGGTAGCGGAGGTCGAGACGTTCGGCCGATGACAACGCCGACACCTCGCGGAGTGCCCGTTCGAGGGCAACGTCGAGGAGCCGTGCCGCACCGTCGTAGTCGTTGTGCGCGCCGCCGTTCGGCTCTGGCACGATGCTGTCGATCACGCCGCGTCCCAGCAGGTCGGGGGCCGTGATCTTCAGCGCATCGGTCGCGTCGACCTTGCGGTTCGAGTCGCGCCACAGGATGGCGGCGCAGCCCTCGGGCGGGATGACGCTGTAGACCGTGAATTCCTGCATCATGACGCGGTCGCCGATGGCGATGCCGAGTGCCCCGCCCGAGCCGCCTTCGCCCGTGACGACGACGATGATGGGCACGTCGAGCACAGCCATTTCGCGCAGGTTCAGGGCGATGGCTTCCGAGATCCCCCGTTCCTCCGATTCCATCCCCGGATAGGCGGCGGGCGTGTCGACGAAGACGATGATCGCGCGGCGGAACTTCTCAGCCAGCTTCATCGCCCGCAGGGCCTTGCGGTAGCCTTCGGGGCGCGCATAGCCGAAGTTGCGCTTGACCTTCATGCGCGTGTCGCGGCCCTTCTGGTGCCCGACCGCGAGGATCGGCGTGCCCTTGTACACCGCCGTTCCGCAGACGATGGCCCCGTCGTCGGCGAAGCGCCGGTCGCCGTGGAGTTCCTGGAAGTCGGTGAACAACCGCTCCACGTAGTCGAGCATGTACGGGCGGTTCGGGTGCCGGGCCACCTGCACGCGCTGCCAGGGGGTGAGCATGCGGTACAGCTCGCCGCGGATCTCGTCGGCCCGCGACTGCAGCCGCGCGATCTCGCCTGCGCGCTGTTCCGTGCGCGGCAGCATGCTCAGCGCCTCGATTTCCTTGAGGAGCACGGCCACGGGTTCTTCGAAATCCAGGGTATCGACAGCCACGATATCTCTCCGGGGGGTCAGCGCAGGACGACCGCGTTGTGACCGAGCAGCCGTTCGACGTCGGCGACGAAGCGCTCGGACGGCTTCACGCGGAGGCCGGACGGCTCGGTCTTGACGAGCATCGGCGACGAGGAGTTCTTGACCGACAGCTCCAGCACGACGGGGCGATCGCCCCGGTGCTTGTGCAGGACATCGGCGAGGGCTTCGAACGTCGATCGCCCATGGGGGGGCGTCGAGAGTCGAATCGAGACCACCCGCGACAGCTTCTCGCGGATGGCGGTGACCAGCGACAACTCGTTGGCGACGATGCGCCCGCGCTTCTGCCTGGCCGAGTCGGCGACCGGCGCGTCGCCGTCCTCGCCGTGATCGACTTCCTCTTCGTCCTCGCACTCGAACTTCCCGCGGACGACGAGGAGCGCGTCGTTCTCGACCAGGTGGCCGTGGTGCTTGAACGCCTCGGGGAAGACGACCACCTCGAACGAGCCGGCGTCGTCCTCGATGTTGAAGGCGCACATGCGGTCACCCGCCTTGGTCTTGAGCGGCCGGTGGCCCGAGACGAGGCCGCCCATGGTCATGTCGGCCATCGAGGTCGTGAGCTCGGTCGAGTGGCGGGCCCCGATGGCTTTCAGGTCGCCGGCGAAGCGGCGGATGGGATGCCCCGACATGAAGAGGCCGAGCGCCTCCTTCTCGAAGGCGAGCTGCTGCACTTCGGTCAGCGGCGGCGCGTCGGGCAGTTCGCTCACGGGCGCGGCCTCGACACTGTCGCCGCCGAACATCGCGTCGAAGAGCTGCGACTGACCCTTCTCGCGGTCCTTCTGCGCGCGCTGCCCGTGCTCGATCGCGCGATCGACCACGGCGAGGAACCGGGCGCGTTTCGACGCCGCAGCCAGCTGTGCCCAGAGGTCTGTCGGAGGCCCGACCGAGTCGAGCGCGCCCGACTTGGCCAGGCTCTCGATCACGCGCTTGTTGACCAGGCGCAGGTCGACGTCTTCGCACAGCGAGAAGACCGACTCGATCCGTCCCTTGTCCTGCCTGACCTGCAAGACTGACTGCACGGCGCTGACGCCCACGTTCTTGATCGCATTGAGGCCGAAGCGCACGCCGTCGGGGCTCACCGAGAACCAGGGCTGGCTCTCGTTGACGTCTGGAGGCAGCACCGGCACGCCGAGCTCGCGGCATTCGCCCAGGTACATCGCGAGCTTGTCGGCCTTTTCGGACTCGATCGTCAGCAGCGCCGCCATGAAGTGCCGCGGGTAGTTGGCCTTCAGGTAGCCGGTGTGGTACGCCAGCAGCGCGTAGGTCGTCGAGTGCGACTTGTTGAAGCCGTACCCGGCGAAGAACTCCATCAGGTCGAAGATCTTCTCGGCCTTTTTCTCGTTGATGCCCTTGCCGCGCGCGCCGTTCATGAAGCGTTCGCGCTGCGCCTTCATGACCTCGGCGCTCTTCTTGCCCATCGCCTTGCGGAGCAGGTCGGCCTCGCCCATCGTGAACCCGCCGATGTCGCGGGCACAGCGCATGACCTGCTCCTGGTACGCGATGACGCCGTAGGTGTCCTGCAGGATCGGCTCGAGCTGCGGCAACTCGTAATCGATGGCCTTCTTGCCGAGGCGCCGGTTGATGAAGTCGTCGACGACCCCGCCCTTGAGCGGTCCGGGCCGGTAGAGCGCGTTGAGCGCGATCAGGTCGTCGAATCGCTGCGGCTTGGCCTTGCGCAGGGTCTCACGCATGCCCGACGACTCGAACTGGAAGACACCCAGCGTCTGGCCGTTGGCGAACAGCTGGTACGTCTTCGTGTCGTCCATCGCCAGCGACGCCAGGTCGATCACTTCGCCCGTCGTCCGCGTGATCTCGGCCAGGCAGTCGGTGATCAGCGTCAACGTGCTCAGGCCCAGGAAGTCCATCTTGAGGAGACCCATACGTTCGATCTCCTTCATGGCCCACTGGGTGACGACTTCGTCGTTGCTCCCGACGTAGAGCGGTGCGTAGTCGGTGATCGCACTCGGCGCGATGACCACGCCGGCCGCGTGCACCGACGTGTGCCGCGAGATGCCCTCGAGGCGCCTGGCGATGTCGAGCAGCTTCTTGACCTGCGGGTCGCGCTGCTCCATCTCCTTGAGCGGCGGGCTCTCGACGAGCGCCTGGTCGAGCGTCATGTTCAGCGTCGCCGGGATCGCCTTGGCGACCTTGTTGGCGTCGGCGATGGGCAGCCCCATCGCCCGCGCCACGTCCTTGACGACGGCCTTGGCCTTCATCGTCCCGAACGTGATGATCTGCGCGACGTTCTCGCGCCCGTACTTCTGCGTGACGTAGTCGATCACCTCGCCGCGCCGGCGCTCGCAGAAGTCGATGTCGATGTCGGGCAGCGACACGCGCTCGGGGTTGAGGAAGCGCTCGAAGATGAGGTCGAACTGGATGGGATCGACGTCCGTGATCAGGAGGCAGTACGCCACGAAGCTGCCGGCGGCCGAGCCGCGGCCCGGCCCGACGGGAATCCCCTGCTCACGCGCATAGCGGATGAAGTCCCACACGATCAGGAAGTACCCCGGGTACTTCATGCGCTTGATCATGTCGATCTCGTAGTTCAAGCGCGCTTCGTACTCCTCGAGCGTGTGCTTCAGCAGGCCGGCGCCGTGCATCGACTTGAGCCGCGGCAGGCGCTGCGCGAAGCCCTCGCGCACCACGTGCTCGAAGTAGTCGTCGAGCGAGAAGCCCGGCGGCACGTCGAAGTTCGGGAGGTAGTGCTCCTTGGAATCGAGGTTGACGTCGCAGCGCTCGGCGATGCGCATCGTGTTGGCCATCGCCTCGGGATACGCGCCGAACACCGCCGTCATCTCTTCGGGCGTCTTCAGGTAGAACTGGTCGCCGTGGTACCTGAGCCGGTGCGCGTCATCGACGTTCTTGCCGGTCCCGATGCACAGCAGCACGTCGTGGGGACGGTAGTCGTCCTGCTTCAGGTAGTGCACGTCGTTCGTGCACACGAGCGGCATCTCGAGGTCGCGGGCCAGCGGCAGCAGGCCGTCGTTGACGATCCGCTGCTCGTCGATGCCCTGGTACTGCATCTCGAGGAAGAAGTTCCCCGGCCCGAGGATGTCGCGGTACGTCGCGGCGGCCTCGCGCGCCCGCGCCATCTGGTCGGTGCGGATGCCCGTCGCCACCTCGCCCTTGAGGCAGCTGCTCAGCCCGATCAAGCCCCTGGCGTGCTGCGCGAGCAGGTCCTTGTCGATGCGCGGCTTGTAGTAGAACCCCTCGGTGAAGCCCGACGACACGAGCTTGATGAGGTTGTGGAAGCCCTCCTTCGTCTCGGCCAGCAGCACCAGGTGGTTGGCCGTCTCGCCGGGCGTCCCGCTCTTCGTCCGGCGGTCGCCGGGCGCCACGTAGACCTCGCAGCCGAGAATCGGCTTCACGCCATGCTTGCGCGCCACGTCGTGGAAGATCACCGACGAGAACATGTTCCCGTGCTCGGTGACGGCGAGGGCCGGCATCCTGAGGTGTGCCGCCTGCTTGATGAGTTCCTCGATGCGGCACGCGCCGTCGAGCAGCGAGAACTCGGTGTGCAGGTGCAGGTGGACGAAGTCGCTCATCGTCGAGGTCCGGGCGGGAGCAGGGCCAGGTGCACGCCTATTCCCACTCGATCGTGGACGGCGGCTTCGAGCTGATGTCGTAGACCACGCGGTTGATGCCGCGCACCTCGTTCACGATGCGCGACGAGATTGACGCGAGCAGGTCGTGCGGCAGGCGGGCCCAGTCGGCCGTCATGCCGTCGCGGCTTTCGACGGCGCGAATCGCCACGGTGTACTCGTACGTGCGTTCGTCGCCCATGACGCCAACCGACCGCACGGGCAGCAGCACCGCGAACGACTGCCAGACCCGGCGATACCACCCCGCCTTGCGGATCTCCTGGCCGACCACCGCGTCGGCGCGCTGCAGCAGATCGAGGCGTTCGCGGGTGATCTCGCCCACCACCCGCACCGCGAGCCCCGGGCCGGGGAACGGCTGCCGCCAGATGAGTTCCTCGTCGATGCCCAGCGCCAGGCCCAGCAGCCGCACTTCGTCCTTGAACAGCAGCCGGAGCGGCTCGACGAGCGCGAACTGCATCCGCTCGGGAAGTCCGCCGACGTTGTGGTGACTCTTGATCGCGGCCGAGGGTCCCATGACCGACACGCTCTCGATCACGTCCGGGTACAGCGTGCCCTGGGCGAGGAAGTCGAAGTGCCCGAGCTTCGCGGCCTCGGCCTCGAAGACCTCGATGAACGTACCGCCGATGATCTTGCGCTTCGTCTCGGGGTCGGTCACGCCCGCCAGGCGGTCGAGAAACAGGTCGACCGCATCGACGACCACCAGTGGCACGTGCAGTTTCTGGTGGAACCGCTGCTCCACCTGCGTGCGTTCGTCGAGGCGCAGGAGCCCGTTGTCGACGAACACGCACGTCAGGCGCTCGCCGATGGCCCGGTGCAGCAGGACCGCCGCGACCGTCGAGTCGACGCCGCCGCTCAGGGCGCAGAGCACGCGGCCGTCGCCCACCTGCGCGCGAATCGTGGCGATCGTCTCCTCGATGAACGACGCCATCGTCCAGTCGCCCGTGCAGCCGCAGATGCCGTAGGCAAAGTTCTTCAGCACCTCGGCTCCGCGTTCGGTGTGGTCGACCTCGGGGTGGAAGAGCAGGCCGTAGAACCGGCGCGACGCGTCGAACATCGACGCCACCGGCGCGTTCGCACTCGTGGCCGCGACGGCGAAACCCGGCGGCGCAGACGCCACGAAATCGCCATGGCTGGCCCAGACGCGGATCGGGCCCGGCACGCCCGCAAACAGGGCACAGGTCGCGTCGACCTCGACCACCGCGTGCCCGAACTCGCGATGCGAGGCCGCGCCGACCTGGCCGCCGAGCGCATCGGTCATCAGCTGCATGCCGTAGCAGATGCCGAGGACGGGAACGCCCAGCGTGAACACTCCGGCGTCGCACCGGGGCGCCTGCGGTTCCCGCACGCTGCGCGGGCCGCCCGACAGGATGAGTCCCGACGGCTGCCGGGCCGCCAGCGTCGCCGCGGGGGTGTCGTAGCGCACGATCTCGCAGTAGACCGACAGTTCGCGCAGGCGCCGCGCGATCAGTTGCGTGTATTGCGAGCCGAAGTCGAGGATGAGGATGGACTGGTGGGCCACGAATGCCGCCTCACTGCGGCAGAGCGATATCTGCCACGACGCGTTCGGCGCTGTGTGGGATCGCCGGGCTATTATAGCCGGGTGATCTCGTTCGTGACGACGCGCGTCGCCCAGGCGACGATTGCCCTCGCCGGCGCGTATCTGCTGGCTGCACCAGCGGCCTACGGGGCGGCTCCCGGCCGCGTCGTCGTGCCGCCGGTGTTTCCGCTCGCGCTGGTCCAGCAGGTGACCCTGCCCTCCATGCCGCTCGGCGCTCCGGCCGTGGGGGCCGGCCTCGCCGTGGTCGCGCTGGCCGAGGGCGACGTGGTCGCGTTCGACCTCGCGACCGGCACCGAAACCTGGCGTGCCCAGCTCAAGGCCACCCACCGGGCGGTCGTGGCCGGCGATGCCGTCTACGTCGTGACCGCCGACACGACCGAATGCCTGGCCCTGGCCGACGGCGCCGTCCGCTGGCGGACGCCACGGGCGCAGGCGGCAACCACCGCCCCTTTCGTCACCGACCAGTCGGTCATCATCGCCACCGCCGAGCCAGGGGTGACGGCCCTCGTGCGCGCGACGGGGACCGTCTCGTGGACCCGCGTCCTGAGCCACCCGATCACGCAGCCGTTCGTCGGTGCCACGGGACGCGTCTTCGGCATCTCGGCGCGGCCCGAGGTGACGGCCCTCGATGCCGCGACGGGAGCGGTGCTCTGGTCGCTGGCCTTCAACGCGACACTGTCGGGGCTGGCCGAATCCGCGAACCGGGTCTACGTCGGGTCGGATGACAACTTCTTCTACGCGCTCAACGCGGCGTCGGGGCGAATCGACTGGA
>JAEUQQ010000541.1 GCA_016789685.1 Acidobacteriota bacterium
TGAGGTCGTGGGCGATGCCCCCGGCCATGCGCCCGATCGCTTCCATGCGCTGGGCCTGCTGCATCCGCAGCTCGACGTCGTGCCGGCGCGCGGGAGGTACGTCGGGAGGAGGTGTGTGGGCCATGTCGTCACTCGACAATGTGGTCGATCACGAACCTGACGTCGCGCACGAGGAGTGGTGCCTCGGCGTCGAGCCGGGTCGCGACCTGCCTGACGCGTTCGACGTCGCCCTCGAGCGCAGCGGCCTCGAGGTCGCTCGCCGTCGCCGACAGCGCCGAGGCCGCCATCGTCTGCAGGCTCGATCGCATCGCGTGGGCGTATTGCTCGATCGCCTCGAGATCGAGCGCATCGATGGCGACGTGCACCCGGCGCACGAGGCGCTGCCAGCGGACGAGGAACACCGCGAGGCGCGCCGCCACGAGTTCCGCGTCGTTCGACAGCGCCCGCCACAACGCCTGCGGATCGAACGTCGAGACCTGCAGGGTCGCCACGCCGCGTTCGTCGCGCGCTTCGGCGTGCGGCAGTGATCGACTCGGGTGCCACATCGGCGCCTGCATCGCCGACACACGCAGCGCGCGGCGCTCGCCGCCGCCGAGCGCCGGCTCGTGCAGGCGTTCGACGATGCCGCGCAGGTCGCCGGGATCGAGCGGCTTGAGCACGCTGCGCGCGAAGCCCGCGCGCTCGCGTGCCGTCGTGTGCGCACGGTAGCCGGCCGTCGTCACGAGTACCCGCGGCACATGGCGCAGGCGTCCGTCGTCATCCATCAGGCGCGCGAGCGCCGGTGCGTCTTCACCTCCGAGGTTGTAGTCGACGAAGACGACGTCGAAGGGACGATGGCGCGCCGCCGCCGCCCGCATCTCGGCCAGGGCGTCTGCGCCCGTGGCAGCCGCCGCGGCCTCGAGGCCAAGCAACGCCGCGTGCGCACAGAAGGCCTCGCGCGCGGTCGGGTGATCGTCGACCAGCAGCAGCCGGCGTGGCGGCAGCGGCGACGACGGTGCCTCGCGCGGCGCAGGCACGCCGAGGGGCAGCGAGGCGCGGAAGGTCGAGCCGGTCCCGACCGTGCTCTCGACCCACAGGCGGCCCGACATCAGGCGTGCGAGGCGGCTGGCGATCGTCAGCCCGAGCCCGATCCCGCCATGCCTCCGGGCCGTCGAGCCATCGACCTGCACGAACGGCTCGAAGATCTGCTCCTGTTCTTCGGGAGGGATGCCGATGCCTGTGTCGGCCACCTCGAGGTGGAGGTCGATGCCCGTCGGCGACACCGCGTGCGAAATCGACACCACGACCTCGCCGCGATCGGTGAACTTGATCGCGTTGCTCACGAGGTTCGTGAGCACCTGCCGGATCCGCACGGCATCGCCGAGGACGCGACGCGGCAGGACGGTGGCCTCGCGCAGTACCAGCTCGAGGCCGCGCTCGTGCGCGCGCGGTGCGAGGCTCTTGAGTGTCTCGCCCGCCAGCACGCCGATGTCGATCTCGCGCGGCGACAGGTCGATGCGCTCGGCCTCGATACGCGAGATGTCGAGCACGTCGTCCATCAGGGCGATCAGCGTCGTCGCCGACTCCCGTGCCGTTTCGATGTACTCGCGCCGTTCGTCGTCGAGGTCGCCCTCGAGCGCCAGCGCGGTCATCCCCAGGATGGCGTGGAGCGGCGTCCGGAGTTCGTGGCTCATGTTGGCGACGAACTGCGAGCGTGCCCGCAGGGCCGCCAGTGCATCGTCGCGGGCGCGTTCGAGCTCGACGGCCTGCGCCCGGAGTTGCCCGGCCTGCGCCTCGACCATGGCCTCGGCCGCGCGGCGCTCGGTGACATCCTCGACCGTCGCGAGGAACCCGCGTACCGCGCTCGCGTTGGGCACGGGTACGCAGTGGATGTCGACCCAGCGGTCGCTGCCGCCGGTGTGCTGGAAGCGGTAGGTGCCTCGAAGCGTGCCGCGCGCTGCGATGGTCTCTCGCCAGACGGCGAGCGCCGCTTCGCGATCGTCGGGGTGAAACGCGCGGACCCAGCCGTCGCCAAACGCCTCGGCCGCGGCCAGACCCGTCAGTTCCTCCCAGCGGGCATTGACACACTCGCACTGACCGGCCGCATCGGTTTCAAAGCACCCGATCGGCAGGTGGCGTGCGAAGAGTTCGCACCGACGCAACGGGCCAGCGCCCAGGCCAGGAGACTCGTGCATGTTGGGGAGACGGGTTGGGGGCGGCAAGAACCGTCAGGCCGATGCAACCGAAATCCGTGCCAACGCACGATCGCCCGATCCGTGCGTCAGGGGCGGAACTCGAAGAGGCCTGGGGTCACGAAGAGCCGGTTTCCCGGCGCGAAATGGAGGCTGGTTGGCGAAATCACCCCAGTCGCCCTGAACTGCACGGTGCGCACCTGGTCGCCGTCGGCATCGACGACGAACGTGTAGGGAATGACCAGCGAGACCCAGAGTTGCCCGTTCGGGCGGGCGGCCGCCGCCCGGACGACGGGCGGGACGAGCGGGATTTCTTCGCCGTCGATGGTCCGCCGAGGCCACGTCGTCGCCTGCACCGCCATGACGGGATCGAGTTCGCGGCCCTGGAGGCGGCGTTCGAAGACCAGGGTGCCGCGGGCATCGTAGCGCCTGATCACCGGGATGCCCGCCACGAACACGAACCAGAATCCGCCCTGCGGGTGTATCAGCGGAATCCCGACGTTCATCGCGAGGTGCACGGCACGGTCGCGTTCGAAGCCGGTCGTCCGCAGGTAGCCGAACGTGCGCAGGGGCGTCCCCGACATGCCGTACTCGGTGACCAGCCCGCCGGTCTCTGGCTGGTTGATGAGCACCGAGCGGCCCGTGAACGCCAGTGAGCCGACGCCGTTGAGGACGAGCGTGCCGAGGCTGACGCGCGGGGCGGCCTTGCCCGGCAGGTCGAAGCCCGCGATGCGCGCGCCGTTGCGGTCGAACAACTGCACGCGCTCGCGCCCGTTGGGCGCGTCGGCGACGACGAACCAGCCGTCCTGCCCGCCGAGTTCAAAGGCCGACGGGCCGAGGAGCCGGCCGTCTTCGAAGCCGATGGTGACGATCTTCGTGGCCGATGACAGGTCGGGCGGCAGGCGGTAGACCGTGTGCGCGCGTCGATCGAACACGTAGGCTGCCCCATCGACGCCCCGCTGGAACGCGAGGGGTTCCTCGAACTCGCCGGCGACGTGCGCAGGCACGCCTCCGACCGAGACGAGGGTCTCTGGCGACCTGGCGCTGACCAGCGCGGGGCTGCCGATCGCGGCCGCCAGCGTGGTCAGCCACTGCCGTCGCGTCAGTCGGCACGCGCGCATGCCCGCCTCCTTCGCCGATCAGTATCGCGCCAGCTGCACGATGGCCTTCAGCAGGTGCGTCGTCTGCGGCAGGATCACTTCCTCGAGGCCGGGAGCGTAGGCGACCGGCGCGTCGAGCGCGGCCACGCGGCGCACCGGCGCATCGAGCACGTCAAACAGTTCGTCGGCGATGCGCGCGGCGATCTCGGCCCCGAATCCGCACGTCAGCTGATCCTCGTGGGCGACGATGACGCGGTTGGTGGCGTGCACGGCCGCCGCGATGGCGTCCCAGTCGAAGGGCATGATGGTGCGCAGGTCGAGCACCCGCACCGAGATGCCGTCTTTCTCGGCCTGCTGGGCGGCGAGCAGCGTGCGCTGGACGAGCGCGCCCCACGTGATCACCGTCAGGTCGGTGCCTTCGCGCCGGGTCACGGCCTTGCCGAACGGCACGGTGTAGTCGCTGCCGGGATACACGCCCTTGTTGTAGGTCTGTCGATACAGGTGCTTGTGCTCGAGGAAGAGCACCGGGTCGTCGCACCGGATGGCCGTGCGCAGCAGTCCCGCGGCGTCGACGGCGTTCGACGGGAACACCACGCGGATCCCCGGGCAGTGCGCGAAGATGCTCTCGCCGCTCTGGGAGTGATACGGCGCGCCGCCACGGAGGTATCCCCCGATGGGCACCCGCACCACCATCGGGCAGCTCCAGTGGTTGCCCGAGCGATAGCGCATCATCGCCATCTCGTCGCGCAGTTGCATCATGGCGGGCCAGATGTAGTCGAAGAACTGGATTTCGACGACGGGCTTGAGCCCGCGCGTGGCCATCCCGACGGCGCGGCCGACGATGTTGGCCTCGGCGAGCGGCGAGTTGAACACGCGCTGCGATCCGAAGGCCCGCTGCAGGCCGTGCGTCACCTTGAACACGCCGCCCTTGCCCGACACCGTGGCGAGCTTCTCGTCGACGCTCGCATCGGCGACGTCCTCGCCAAAGACGACGATCCGCGGGTTGCGCGACATCTCGTCCTTGAGGGTGCGGTTGATGGCCGCGACCATCGTGTCGGCGCGGCCCTCGGTCTCGGCCGTGCGTTCGAAGGCACGCGACGTCGGATCGACATCGTGCGAGTAGACGTACCACATGGCCGTCTCGATGCCCGGCTTCGGTGCCGCGAGCGCCCGTTGCGCGGCGTCGGCGACTTCGGCATCGACATCCCTGGCCATCGTGCCGAGGTCGTCGGCCGTGGCCACGTTCGCCTCGGTGAGCAACGCGGCGAGACGCGCGATCGGGTCGCGCGAGGCTTCGGCGGCACGCTCGTCGGGCGTCTTGTAGAGGCGCTCGTCGTCAGAGAGCGAGTGCGAGTAGGGACGCGTGACCTTCGCGTGCACCAGCACGGGGCCCTTGCGTGCGCGCGCGTGCGCCACGGCTTCGGCCATGCGGGCGTAGCTCTCGACGAAGTCGGTGCCGTCAGCGCGCAGCACGTGCAGGCCGGGGAAGCCCTCGACGAGCTTCGACACGTCGCCGCCCGGCGTCTGCGCCGCCACGGGCACCGAGATGGCGTAGCCGTTGTCCTCGATCAGGTAGATCAACGGCAGGCGCTTGTTGCAGGCCGTGTTGAGCGATTCCCAGAACTCGCCCTCGCTCGTCGTGCCGTCGCCCAGCGACACGTACACGACCTCGTCGTCACGAAACGGGACGGTGGCGGGGTCGATGCCCGGAATGCGGGCGGCCAGGTGGCCGACCTCGGCGCACCCGACGGCCTGCAGGCACTGCGTGCCCGTGGGGCTCGATTGCGAGACGATGTGGAGCTGGCGGTGTCCCCAGTGCGACGGCATCTGCCGTCCGCCCGAGGCGGGATCGTCCGCGGCGCCGACGGCCTGCAGGAACATGTCGTACGGCGTCACGCCGAGGGCGAGGCAGAGGGCGCGGTCGCGATAGTAGGGATAGAACCAGTCGTGCCCGCCGCGCAGGTGCGCGCCGGCCGCGGTGAGGATCGCCTCGTGGCCGGCACCGCTGATCTGGAAGAAGATCTGGCTCTGGTTCTTGAGCTGGATCTCCTTGTCGTCGATGCGGCGCGAGAGCAGCATCGTCCGGTAGGCCCGCAGGAGGTCGTCGCGCGTGAGCCCGGCCGCCCGCGCAGGCGCAAGGCGGTCGCCGGAGGCGGCGGACGTGACGGCACTCTTCATCAATCTGGTCCTTTACGATGCGCCAGGCGCATAAGCGCCAGGAGCCTGTTCCAAAACCGCCGATTATACCGCGCGCCCCGCGCCCCACCCCGCGAGGTGACCGGCCGCGTGGCAGGCCCGACGCCTGCGGCCCACCCGGCGCCGTGGCGCCGCTCGACGCGCGCGGGCTAGGTGCCGGTCGGCGGCTTGTGGAAGTAGTCGTCGGTCTTGTCGAGCCAGTCCTGGCGGATCGGGCTGAAGATGTCGAGTTCGAACGTGTCGTCGAGGGCCTCGGCCTGGTGGGGCACCCACGAGGGAATGTGCAGCACCTCGCCCTCGCGCACGGTGATCTCCTCACCGTTGACGAGGAACCGCAGGGCGCCCTGCAGGACGTAGGTCATCTGCTCGCTCTCGTGCGAGTGCATGGGCACGATCGCGCCCTTCTTGAGGTAGATCTGCGCGAGCATCTCGCGCTCGCCCGTGACGAACTTGCGCGAGATCATCTCGGTGACCTTCTCGAGCGCAATCTCGTCCCAGCGATGCAGGCGTACGGCAGCAGTCGGTATCTGACTCATGACCAGTTCTCCGGGCAGCGGTCCCGCCATTCTACAGTCGCCACCCCAGGTTCGAGCCTGCACGCGAAGCGCGTCCAGGTCCGCCCGCGCGCCGCCCCCGGGTTTGAGCCTGTACGCGCAGCGCGTCCAGGTTCCCCCGCGCGAAGCCCCCGGGCTTGAGCCTGTACGCGCAGCGCGTCCAGGTTCCTCCCGCGCGAAGCTCTCAGCTCTAGTGCTTCCCGTCCCAGCGCGAGCGTCCACCCGACACGACTTCGAAGTTGCGCCGCATGCGCCCCATCTTCCACTTGAGGTAGCGGTACTTGATCTCTGCGACGAGGCCGCCGCCCCCGCTGCCCCGGCCGTGCAGATAGAGCCAGCCGGCGACGAGGCCGCCGAGGTGCGTGGCGTGGGCGACCCCGCTGCCGCTCGAGGTGGCGGCAAACCACAGCGCCATGGCGCCCATGATGATGACGAAGATGCGTGCCGGCACGGGGAAGACGAAGAACATCAGCACTTGCCGCGACGGAAAGTACTTGGCCCAGGCCAGCAGCAGGCCGTAGATCGCGCCAGACGCCCCCATCGTGATCGTGAGGTAGATCGACGACGTCGCGTCGAACGGCAGCAGCGACGCCACGAGTGTGGTCAGGGCGGCGCCGACGCCGCACACCGCGTAGTACGTAGCGAAGCGCTGTGTGCCCCAGAGCCGCTCGAGCTCGACGCCGAACATCCACAGCGCCAGCATGTTGAACACGAGGTGCATCAGGTCGAGGTGCAGGAAGGCGTAGGTGGCGGCCTGCCAGAGCCAGAGGTCGCCGAACACCGCGGCCGGCGTCAGGCCAAGGTAGATCGAGAGCCGCGGCGCGACGGCCGTGACGACGAACATCGCGACGTTGGCGATGATCAGCGCCTGGACCGCGGGCGTCAGCGGGCCGGGGCCGAACGAGACCGACTGGGCGTAGGGATTGCGGCGCACGGGGCGGAATCGTACCACACGGCCCCGGTAGCGGGCGGCCGTGCGCGGCGTCCGCCCCCGGCAGGCCGGTGAGGCTAGCGGCGGGCGCGACGCAGCAGCTTCGCGCGCACCAGCGCGACGGCGTCGGTGAACTCGGCGACGTGCAGCAGCCGGGCCGAGAGGCCGAGCGTGATCACGCCGCCGCCGATGGCGATGGCCACGCGGAGCAGCTTCCCCGTGAAGCCGCCGACATCGACGAGCGGGGCGACGAACGCGTCAATCCCCAGCACGACCGCGCCCATCACCAGCGAGGCCGCGAGGATGCGCGCGAGGGCGCCCGCGACGCGTCGTTCGTCGAGTCCGCCCAGCTTCCGCCGGAGCAGGATGACGAGCGCGCCCGCGTTGAACACGGCGGCCAGGGCGGTGCCCACGGCGAGGCCGCGGTAGCCGAAGGGGCCGACCAGGGCCAGGTTGAGCCCGACGTTCACCACCATCGAGAGGATGCTCACCATCACCGGCGTGCGCGCGTCGCGCAAGGCGTAGAAGGCCGGCGAGGCGAGCTTGACGGCCGAGTAGCCCAGCAGGCCCGGGGCGTAGCACAGCAGCGCGGCGGCCGTCGCGGCCGTGTCGTCGGGCGTGAAGGCGCCGCGCTCGAAGATCAGCGCGACGATTGGCGTGGCGAGCGCCATCAACCCGATCGTGGCCGGCACGTTGAGCATCAGCATCAGCCGCATGCCCGCCGACAGCGTCCGCCGCATGCCCGGCAGGTCGCCGCGATTCGCATCGGCCGACAGTGACGGCAGCGAGGCCGACGCGACCGACACGCCGAACAGGCCAATCGGCAGGTACATCAGCCTGAACGAGTAGTTGAGCACCGCGACGGCACCCGTGCCCTCGCCCGTGGCGAGCAGGGTGTTGACGAACAGGTTGATCTGCACGGCAGCGAGTCCGACCGTGCTCGGGATCATCAGCAGCAGCACCTCGCGGACGCGGCTGTCACGCGGCGCCAGCTCGAAGCCGAAGCGGAACCCCTCCTTCCGCAACGCCGGCCACTGCACGATGAATTGCAGGAAGCCGCCGAGCAGCGTGCCGAACGCGAGACCGGTGGCCGCGTGCATGCCCAGCGACGGCATCAACGGCACGATCCCGATGGCGGCGGCGATCGCGCCGACGTTGAACAGGGCCGGCGACAACGCGGGGATGAAGAAATGCCGCAACGCGTTGAGCATCCCCATGCACGCCACCGCGAGGGCGACGAGCACGAGGAAGGGGAACATGATCCGCGTGAGGTAGACGGTGAGTTCGAGCTTGCCAGGCACGGCCGCGTAGTCGCCTGCGTACCAGCGCGACAGCGGCTCGGCGAACACGATGCCCAGCACGCTCACGACGCCCGTGACGACCAGCAGCAGGCTGATGATCCGGCGGCCCAGGGCCCACGCGGCCTCGCGCCCCTCGTTGTTGAGCGCGCGCGTGAACGCCGGCACGAACGCCGCGCTCATGGCGCCCTCGGCGAAGAGGTCGCGCAACAGGTTGGGGATGCGGAACGCGACCGTGAAGGCGTCCATCACGTCGCCGGCGCCGAACAGGCCGGCGTAGAGGACGTCGCGCGCCAGACCCAGGACACGGCTCGCCATCGTGGCGATCCCGACCAGCCCCGCCGACCGCGCGAGTGTCGATGAACCTGTGCTGGCTGGGGGGCCGGAGTCTGACGCGGGAGTGTTCACGGGCGCTTCAGCGTAGCACGCAGCCCGTGTGCGACGCGCTGCCGGCCCATCGTCACGCGGGCGTCACATCGGGATGCCGATTGCAGATGTCGCGCAGGTGCCGGCCCTCGGCTCGTGCCACTCCCACGCCCCGGCTTCGTCGCGCCTGCCGTACAAAAGTTCGGGCCGCGGTCTGGCGCCGCGACCCGCAAGGAGGATGGATGAGAGGCCCTTGGAGTGGCCTGTCGTGAACGATAGGACGGTAGTCGCCGCAAAATAGTTTGGAGGCCGCGTTTCTCACGCCCGTCTAACGGCGTCGGCCGGTGATGGCGCTGCGGTACAGGTCGAGGTAGCGCCCCAGGACGACCGCCGGCCGGAACTCGGCGTCGAGCGTCACCTGCGTCTGCGGCGACGTCCGGCGCGGGACGGCCAGCGCGGCGGCCACCGCGGCGGCGAGTTCCGGCGCCCGCTCGCGCGCGACGACGGCGACGTCGGGGCCGAACAGGCGATGCAGTTCCACGCCGCCCGGATGATCGGCGCTCACCACCGGCGTGCCCGAGGCCAGGGCCTCGATCGCCACGGTCGGCAGCGCCTCGAGCAGCGACGGCAGCACGAACAGGTCGGCCGCCGCCACGTACTGGGCCACGCGCTGGTTGGGAATCAACCCGGTGAAGGTGATGTGGCGGGCCACGCCGAGCGACTGCGCCCGCATCTCGAGGTCGGTCTTGAGCTGCCCCGTGCCGCAGATGACCAGGTGCGTGTCGGGGTGCGCGGCGAGGATGCCCGGCATCGCTTCGATCAGGTAACGCTGGCCGGCGAGCGGATGCAGGCGCTTCACGTTGACCAGCAGGTGGCGCGCCCGCACGCCGAGGTGCGCGCGCAGCGCCGCCTGCGCGCCGGCATCGACGAAACTGAAGGCGTCGGCGACGGGCGGATAGACCACCGAGAGCCCGGGCCGATCGAGGCCCGCGCCGATGGCGTGCTCCATGAGGCCGCCGCTGTAGAACGCGACGCGCGACGCGCGCCGGTACAGGCGCGTGAAGAGGTCGAGGCCGACTTTCTTCCGGTAGTGCCAGATCTCGGTGCCGTACAGCGTGAACACCACCGGCTTGCCGCGACTGAGCGCCAGCAGTCCGCCCGCCTCGGCCAGCAATCCGTTGCTGTGGACGTGCACGATGTCGGCGCGGTCGACGACTGGCGCGACGTCGCGCCTGATCCGCATCGCCTCGAGCAGCGACGCCAGCTTCAGCGATCCGAGCACGCGCGCGTCGCGATGCCGCGAGGGCAGGTAGGTGGCGGGGATCATCGGCGATCCCTGCGACTGGCGTGGCGGGTGCGCGACGAAGCTCACCTCGTGCCCCGCCGAGATCGCCCACTGGCCGAGGTGCGCGGGCAGTAGCGCGTTGGCGGCCTGGTCGGGCGGCAGGTGCGGCGTGATGTGGCAGATGCGCAGGTGCGCGCCGGGCGTCGTCATGAGCGGGGTGCGCACCACGCGTCGCGGCACTCGACCATGGTCATCGGCGTCGCCGCCAGGTCGCGCGTGGCAAACGCGAGGAACCGGTCGAGCCGATCGAGGAACGCGTCGAGTTCGGCCTGCGTGCGGTTGTACGGGCTGCCGCCGACGATGATCTCGCTCGAGTGGAAGATGACGTTGAGCAACGGCTCGCCGGCCGCGGCCAGCCGCGCCGCCAGCGCGCACATGTCGTCGAGCGACGAGTACGACGGGCGCAGCCACATGGGCCTGACGATCCCGAGCTTCCTGAGGACGCGCTTGGTGGTGTACGGCTTCGGGGCTCTCGTCCACGCCACCTGCAGGGCCTGCGGGACGTCGCGGCTCAGGCCGCACGAGACCGGCAGCTCGAGCACCTGGCTCGTGCCCGCCCGCGTGGCCGAGTCGTAGGCGAGGAAGTACGGCGCGAGCGGCGCATCGGCGAAGTCGGGCCCGCCCTTGTGCGCCTCGCAGAAGAGCGGCGCGACGCTCGACTCCACCGTGTAGCCCCCGCGTTCGAGCGCCTGGACGTGATCCGCAGAGAAACCGAACCGCCCCGAGCGGTACGATCGCGGCCGCTCGCCGACCGCGTCGCCAATGGCCTCGGTGAGCGCGCGCAGCTGCGCCTCGAACTGCGCGATGGGCAGTGTCGACGCGTAGGCGTGCGCGAGGCGGTCGGCCTCGCTGACGGGCGGCGTTTCCCACGCGTGGTGGTGCGCGCCGATCTCGCACCCGCCGCCCTCGCGGAGCGCACGCAGCACGTCAGCCGATCGCGCGTCGGTGGCCACCGGGTGCGTGATCAGGTACGTCGGACGCACGCCGTGCCTGCGGAACAGGGCGTGCAGCGTCGGCAGGGCGTACAGGTTCTCGAACGTCGGCTGCGCCCGCTTCGCCGCCGACCACTGGTCGTCGCTCTCGGTGTCGATCCCCACGAGCAGGGCGGGCCAGCGGCTCATCGGTCCTGGTCGGAATCGCCCAGCGTCACGTGCCAGGTGCCGGTGTCGGTGTAGAACGCCTCGCCGACGCTGAAGGCGTTGATCTTCGCGACGAATTCCATGGTCGAGGCCACCTCGAAATACCCGTTCCGCCTGAGCATCGTGCGGAACCGCTGGTCGAGGCAGAACGTGCGGATCTTGTCGGAGTCGGCGTCGCGCGCCGCCCTGTCGACGAACCGCACCAGCGTGTCGAACGCCGCATCGTCGGTCGGGTCGGTGAGGAAGTCGACGAGCAGCGTCACCTTGCCGCGCGGCTCTCGCGCGTGCCGGTAGACGGCGTAGCCGACGACCTCGTCGTCGCGCGACACGGTCGCAATCGTGTAGCGCACGTGCGGCGGCCAGATGTACTTCCACTGCAGGTACGCCGCGTCGCGCCGCACCGCGAAGGCGAACCGGTCTTTCACCCGATCCCAGAGTGCGGTGAACCGCTCGTCGAACTGGCGCGTGGTGGTCGTTTCGCCGCGCAGCGGGCGCGCGCGCGCCACGACCTTCACGACCGGGTACGCGAGCGCGCCGATCAGCCGGTTGATCGGCGTCGGCCACTTCGGGTGGCGGAAGGCGCGGCGCGTCAGCGGCTTCACCAGGCACGGCACCGGGCCGACATTGGGCCAGCGCAGCTTCTTGAACAGGCGGAACGAGCCCTCAGAGAGGCCGAGGCCGAGCGACGCGCCGACGTTCGTGTCCCAGGTGCCAAACAGGATCTCGCCGAGTCCCTGCCGCTGGCGCTCCGGGGCGACCATCACGTCCATGCCCCACGCGGCATCGACGTCGGCGCCGAGCACCCGCGTCCTGACGGGCATGGTCGCGTACTGCCCGATGATGGCGGGGCCCTCGCGCGCGATCCAGATCAGCGGGCCCGTCGCGGGGTTGTTGGGGTTCCTCGTGTACTGCCAGTCCCAGCGGAGGCGATTGGCCTCGGCCATGTCGGCACCGAACACGCGGCGATACAGGTGCTCGATCGCGCTGCGATCGCCCTGCCTGAACGACTCGATCGTCGGCATCAGTGCCTCAGCACGTACTCCATGTTCCCGATGACGATGTCTTGCGTCAACGGGCTCTCGCGCAGCCATCGGGCGATGGGGGCGGGCAGGTTCCTGAACGTCTTCGTCACGTGCAGGTGCTCGTGCACGATCGAGAAGCCGGCATCGGCGATCTGGCCGCGCAGCCGCTGCAGCGTGACCAGTTCCAGCAGGTCGTCGTGCTTCATCCTGCCCTGCCGGGCGAGCTTGATGAACGAGTTCTCGTCGGCGGGTTCCCGCAGGGCGCCGGGCGCGTTGGCGGCGAGCCACACGAACGTCTTGAAGGCGAGCGTGCGCCCGATCAGCAGGTGCAGCGGAATCGGCACCTTGAGGCGCGGCAGGTGCGCGCCGGCAAACGACAGGTACGGCGACGTCGACAGGTACATCCAGCCGCCGGGCTTGAGCACCCGCGCGCACTCGCGCATGTAGCGCGGCGCGTCGTGCACGTGCTCGATGACCGCGTGCGACAGCACGACGTCGAACGCGCCCGACTCGAACGGCAGCGCGCAGCCGTCGGCCTGCAGGAACGAGAGGTTCGTGATGCCCTTCTCGGCCGCCAGCCGCGTGCCCGCATCGCGGAACCGATCCACGAGGTCGATCGCGTGGACGTGGTCGGACTCCTCGGCGAACGACAGCGGCATGCCGCCACCCCCGCACCCGGCGTCGAGCACCTGCCCGCGCAACTGCACGCCCTGGCGGTCGAGCCAGGTCAGCACCTTGGCGCTGCGCCAGTACTCGAACAACGCGTAGTCGTACTCCGACCTGAAGCGCCGATCGGCATGCGCCTTGATGGCGCCCTCGTCAATCGTGCGCACCGGGAACCTCGGGAGGGGGATTCTTCTCGATCAACGCCGCCATGTCCTCGCCGGTGCCCGACTCGGCAACCGGAACCATCCAGCGTACCCTGCGGCGAGGGTAGGCGTCGAGCACTTCGGTGATCACCGACCCTTCGTACCCCACCCGGGGCCGCACGTACGTCAGGACGAACCGGGCATCGTCCCGGCGGAACCGGTCGTCGTAGTTCCCGAAGTTCCGGCCCACGAAGATGGGCACGATCCGGCTCTCGAGGGCCAGGCCGTTGGCCAGCTTGCCCTGCACGAGGGTGCCGGGCGGCAGGCGCTCGGCGACCACCCGCATGGCCCCGTAGTTCTCGTAGGTGCGTCCGCCGGCCCACTGGGCCCACTGGACGAGGTCGCCCGCGCACAGGAGCCCCGCCAGGGCCAGGGCACCGCGGAGGCCCACCTGGCGTGCCGACAGCAGGCGCGGAATCCACGGCCAGGTCGCGACGAGGGCCACGGCCACCACCGCCGCCAGGGCCGCCGACAGGCGCACCGACGGGCCAATCTGGTAGAGGAAGGCGAGCCGCGCCAGCGCGCCGACGGCGAGGTAGGCGACGTACAGGAGGAGCGGCAGCGCCCAGGCCACACGGCGCCGGGGGATGTCGGCCACCGTCGCGGGCAGCAGGCGCCCCTCGCGTCCGAGCGCCAGGGCCGCCACGCCGATCAGGGCCGGGATCAGGAACACCAGCCGGCGTTCATTGCCCACGTCGTGCACGAGGAGTTCGGCCGTCCCGACGACAATCCACGCCAGCAGGAGCCGCTCGCCGGCGCGCGTGTCGCGCCAGCGCACCAGCAGGCCGATGCCGGCCGTGAGCGCCACCACGAACGTGAACCACATCCGCGTGAAGATGTCGTGCACGACCGGGAACCACGAGAAGCGGTCGACGAACGCCCTGACCGTGTAGCTCGGCTTCCGCGTCACCGACATCTGCCAGTTGTAGAACACGTAGTCGGCCAGGTTCGGCAGCACGAAGGCCAGGAACGCCAGCGCCCCGACGCCCACCAGCGCCCCCAGCATCACCCGTAGGGGCGCATCATGATGCGCCCCCCCCCGCTGACCCACGTGCCCGCCGCCCTCCCGCCCCGCCCACCATGTCTCGACCAGCCCGGCGACGCAGACGAGCCCCATCCCCGCCACGAAGAACACCGCCGACGCCTTCGTGAAATACGCCAGCCACGCGCACGTCGCGGCGACGACCGCCCATCCCGCATGCCGGCCCGTCGTGGCGTTGACGAACGCCCACCAGCCCGCCACGCAGAAGGCGACCATCGTCGCCTCCATGAGCGCCGCGCGCGAATACATGACCCACACGTAGTTCGTGGCGAGCAGCGCTGCCGCGATCAGGCCAGCACCGCGCCCGCCGAGGCGCGCCACCCCCGCGCCCAGCGCCGCGACGGCGAGCACGCCTGCCAGCATCGAGACGAGCCGGGCCTGCCAGAGCCCGACGCCAAACGTCTCGAACGACGCGTATTCGAGCGCGGTGAACACCGGCGCGACGTACATCGGGTTCCAGTTGTCGCGGTCGACCGTCCACGTGCCCCACAGGGCCTTGTTGCGGGCGTTGTGCGTCCACGCGCCCTCGTCGTGCCAGACGACACCGACCGGCGTTTCCCACGGCGGGTCGGCGAGCGGGAAGGCGCCGCGCAGCAGCGCCGCGACGGCCAGGACGAGCAGCAGCAGCCCGGCGTAGGCGCGCGGGGTCAGGTCGCGAACGCGCTGCGTCAGGCAGACGTCGACGGGCGTGCCGTTGACCTTCGGGGGCACGGTCATCCGCGCCGCTTCCAGATGGCGAAGTTGCCGACGTCGGCCGCGCGCTCGTAGCCGGCGTCGAGCCACGCGCCGAGGCGCGCGTCGCCGAGGAAGAACGTGTACGAGTCGGGGCCGTCGGGATCCCAGTCGTGCCGCTGCAGGACGACGAGTTGCGGGCGCGTGCGCGCCAGTTCGTCGAGCGTGCCCGACACGCCGTAGCCCGGCGTGCCCTCGAGGAACCCGACGATGACCGGTCGGCTCCAGTAGAACCGCGACGCGCTCACCCGGTCGGCGAGCGTGAGGGCGAAGGGCGAGAATCCGAAGACGAAGACGCGTTCGCCCGGCGCACTGTTGGCGCGCAGGTAGCCGGCGAGTTCCTCGATCGCGAGCGCGCTGAACTTGTCGCCCGACTCGCGGCGGCCGAAGCGCTCGAGGTACGCCTCGCGCGGCAACTGGTGCGTCAGGCCCCTGAAGTCGTGCACCGTGTAGTCGATCGCCTTGGGGATGGTCGTGACCCGCCACACCCCCGTGGCCAGGAGCACCAGCAGCACGGTGCGCGGCACCAGTCCGAGGTGGCGCCAGGCCCAGGCGAGTCCGAGGCCGGCGGCGAGCGCCAGCGGTGGCCATGCCTGTACGAAATACTGCGGCAGGCCGCGGCTGCCGTTGACCGCGATCGAGACGCACGCCGCCACCACCCACAGCGGGACGAGCCACAGGCGCGGCGCGGCGAGGGCGCGCCCGAGCAGGATGACGCAGCCAAGCCCGCCCATCCACCAGAGCGAGTCGATCCACGAGTACTGCACCGGGAAGGTCACCAGGTAGCGCAGGACGTCGGCGGCCGAGCGGTAGGTCTCGCCCGAGTAGAGGAGGTTGTAGGTGAAGGTTGCGTGGTAGAGGTCGTCGAGGATCCCGGCACTCGCGAAGGCCGCGATGGTGGCGAGGATCGGCAGCGCCACACCCCCGACGAGCGGCAGCCAGGCCGAGACCAGTCGGCCGGGCAGCGGCCGCGAGTCGCGCATGGCCAGGCGGCCGACGGCGAGCACGGCCACCGCTGGCAGCAGCGCACTGAGGGCGTTGTACTTGTAGAGGCCGGCGATGCCGAGGCAGACGCCGCCCCAGAGCGACCAGCGCCAGCGGAAGGCCGACGCGCGCGGCGTCGGTTCATCCTCGTCTGACGCCTTGAGCAGGGCGTGCAGGCCGAGCGCGATCCAGAAGCCGATGAACAACTCGCACTGGGCGCGGATGCGGGCGCCGCCGAGGCGCGTGTGCGCGGGGTTGGCGAGCAGGAGGTAGAGCAGCGCGACGGTGACGCCGGCGCCAGCCGAGCCCGTCAGCCGCCTGGCCAGCAGGAAGAGCAGCCCGGCGATGCCCAGGCTCACGACCAGGTCGGTGAGGGCCACGACGCGGCCGTCGGGCCAGGCGGCCCACATCAGCGCGTAGGTGGCATGGATGGCAGGCGGCTTCTGGTCCCAGGCATCGCGATACGTCAGGTCGCCCGCGAGCAGGCGCTGCCCGCCGTACAGGTAGAGTCCCTGATCGCCGCCCGGGGGCTGCGCGATCGACGGCACGCGCACGAGCACCAGCGCCACGAAGGCAAGCAGCGCCAGGAGGCGCGTGCGCGGGCTCAGCGATGTGGGGCGTCCGGACGAAAGCACTGGTGCAGTTCCCGCCTGTTGCGTCAGAATCGTCGCTTCAGAGCCACGACGCGTGACCGAATCCTCGCCGAACTCCCCGGAATCTCAGCGCCCGCGACTCTCGCTGGTGGCGCCCACCTACAACGAAGCCGGCAGGCTGGCCGAACTGGTCGCGGCGGTGTTCGCCGTCTTCAGTGCCCATTCTATCGATGGCGAACTCGTCATCGTCGATGACAACTCGCCCGATGGCACCGGGGCGCTCGCCGACGAACTCGCCACACGCTATCGCATGAAGGTCGTTCACCGAAGTGGAAAACTCGGCCTCGGCACGGCGGTGATTGCCGGCTTTGCCGCCGCGACCGCCGGGATCTGCGGCGTGATCGACGCCGACCTGAGCCATCCGCCGGCCCTGGTGCCCCGCATGCTCGCGGCCATCGAACGCGGCGACGCCGACTTCGTGATCGGGAGCCGGTACATCCCCGGCGGAGGGACGAAGGACTGGGGCGCCGCGCGGTTGCTGATGTCGCGGGCCGCGTGCCTGCTGTCGCGTCCGGTGACGCCGGTGGTGGATGCGACGTCGGGGTTTTTCCTGGTCAGGCGGGAGATTGCGGAGGGTGTGCAGATCGAGGCTGGCGGGTTCAAGATCTGCCTCGAGCTGCTGGTCCGCGGCCAGGCCACGCGCATTGCCGAGGTGCCGTACGTCTTTGCCGGGCGCACGGTCGGCGACAGCAAGATGAACCTGCGCGAGGCCACGGGCTACCTGCAGCAGTTGCTGGCCCTCTGGCAGTACCGCCGCGCCCACCCCATCGCCCGCACCTACACCCGCCTCGCCTAGCCGCGCCCAGGCGGGGTCACATCTTTCTTCATCACGTTTTGCACGGTCTGTCCCCGTGCCGGCACACGTTGGTCGGCCCGCGACGGCCTCTCAGCGGCGGTGAGGCCCAGGCGGGGTCACATCTTTCTTCATCACGTTTCGCACGGCCTGTCCCCGTGCCGGCACACGTTGGTCGGCCCGCGCTCGCGTCTCAGCGGCGGTGAGTGGCGGGGCGGGCGTCGGTAATCGGGTTCCCGAAGAGGAACTGTCCCAGGACGTCGGCGACGATGTGGCGCTTGGTGAAGGCGAGCTTCACGAGATCGCCGAAGTTGCGCGCGATGTAGCGCGGGCGCAGGAAGAAGCGGCGACGCGCCCGTTGCAGGGCCGCCATCACCGTCGTCTCGTTGATGTCGCCAAACCGCAGCAGGTAGTAGCTGTACTCCATGCGCGTCCAGTCGTCGCTGACGAGCATGCCCTCGCGCTTCGCCTTGTCGTACAGGTCGGTGCCCGGGTACGGCACCGCCGGGTAGAAATTCGCGAAGTCGGCGTCGAGATCGATCGCGTAGGCCGTCGTCCGGTCCATCGACTCCAGCGTCTCGCCGGGGTAGCCGTAGATGAAGAACGCGAACGACTTGATGCCGATCGCCCGCAGGTTCCTGAACGCCGTGCGGACCTTCTGCTCCTCGAGTCGCTTGACCATGTCCTTGCGGACTTCTTCGCTCTCTGACTCGATGCCCATCGCCAGCATCCAGCAGCCAGAGTCCCTGAGCTTCTGCACGAACGCCGGATCGACCAGGTTGTCGGCGCGGGCGTTGCCGAACCACCGCGCGCCGATGTTGCGCGCGATCAGCTCGTCGCAGAACTTCCCGAAGCTCTTCGCGTTGAGCGTGACCGTATCGCCCCACAGGTAGAAGTGCGTCACGCCGAGGGTCTTCACGGCGTATTCCATCTCGTCGACGAGGCGCGTCGCGTCGCGCTCGCGGAACTTGTGCCCCTGGTGGATGGGCGCCACGCAGAAGTCGCACGTGTACGGGCAGCCGCGGCTGGTCTCGATCAGGATGTAGGGCTTCCCCTCGAGCGGCAGCGTGTAGTCGCCGAGGTTGAGCATGTCCCACGCCGGGATGGGCATCTCGGCGAACCCCGTGAACGACCCGTGCGACGTGTGCGCCACGATGGCGCCGCCCGCGTCGCGATACGTGAGCCCGGGAATTCCCGCGAGCGACGACCGGTCGCCGCGGGTCACCAGTGCGAGGACGCCGTCCTCGGGTTCGCCCACGAACATGCCGTCGACGTCGGGCGCGCGTTCCATCGAGAGCTGCGGGACCGTGCTCGCGTGCGGGCCGAAGCAGAACATCGGGGCCGCGTAGTGCGCCTTCAGGACCCGCATCTCGAGCACGTCGGCGTCGAGCGTCGGCGTGGTGCTCGGGAAGAGGATCATCGTCGGCCGGAACCCCTCGCGATCCAGCGTGGCGATGACCTCGGCGGTCGGGATGTTCGACGCCGTCTGGTCGATCACGCGGCACGCGATGCCACGCGCGCGCAGCAGGGCCGCGATGACCACGAGCGTGTAGGGGGGCTTGGTCGTGCCCAGGACCTCTTCGCGCTCCTGGCAGCGTCCCTGGCGGGTGAACTTGATCCCGTCGATCGCGGGCGGGTTGATCAGCAGTACGCGTTCAGACATCGGCTCCATCGAATCCAGGTGCGCGCGACGGGCGCGCTCAGACGTTTCCTGCCATCGCCGGCAGCGGCGAGGTGAAGACGCGGACCGGCTGCGGGATGCGCGTGCCGGTCAGTTCGGCCTTGCAGCAGCGGCGGCAGACGGGGAAGAGCTGTTCCTCGACCAGGGCCTTGCGCAGGGCCTTGTAGCGTGGCGTGTTCCAGACGGTCTCGAGCGGTTCGGTCGCGAGGTCGCCCATCACGATGCGGATGAAGGGGCAGAAGACCACCTTCCCGCCGAACGTGACGCGCGCGTGGAGGAACGGGTACAGGCACCGCCCGTCGAGGCGCGCGCCTGGCGTGTAGTAGTCGTCGATGACCGCGTCGTGGACCTTGGGCCGGTGATCGAAGGGCAGCCGGCGCTCGCGGCACCGCGCCCGCAGCGCGGCGACCTGCGCCGTCACGCGCCCCGGCGCGATGCCGGGATCCTCGGTCACGTTGGTCGCGATGATCGCCGGGTCGGTCTCGCCGACCAGGCGCAGGGTCTCGTCGACCTCGTCGGGCGTGGCGAACATCAGGTGGTTGAGGCCGACCGCTGACGCGCCGGCGGCCGCTGCCGCATCGGCAACGCCAGGCAGGTCGTCGAGCGACCGGGCCGTGACCGTGGCGTTGACGATCAGCCGGAGGGCCGCGTCGGGCGTGCGCACCATGGTCGTCAGCGCCCGCAGGCCGGCTCCCGCAGCCTCGGAGGGGGCGGCGAGGTGCTCTGCCGTGACCGACGCATGTTTCACGAGGCCGCGCTCGGCGAGGTCGCGGAGCAGCGACAGGCGCTGGGGCGTCAGGCCTGTGCCGTCGGTGGTCAGGTAGTCGCACCGGTAGCCCCGGCGACGGAAGGCAGCGAGCACCTCGAAGATGTCGTTGCGCGTGAAGAGCAGGCCGCCGGTGAGGTTGACCTGGCCGCGGTGGCGCTTCGGGATGGCACGCTCGATGACCGACACCGGCACGGCCGGGGTTCCGTCGGGTTCCGAGGGCAGCAGGCCCACCGCATCGCATCCCGGCGCCCCCGGGCCCCGCGCGACGGCGGTCTCGTAGACGATCCCGTCGGGCCGGGCGTCGGCGAGCCCCGATTTCTCGACGAGGAACCGGTGCACGCGCTGCTCGTACTGCCGCCTCGCGACATGCGCCGACGCCTCTCGCGCGAGCGGGATGGCGCGGGCAGTATCTCCCACGGCACGGCGGAGGCGGCGGACAACCGACATCGAACGGACCATCTTAGCGTAGGGGGCCGGGCCGGGGGCGGGCGTGAGCCCTCCCCTGGCCCCACGGCGGGCCGGGAGCGCCGTGAGGCTCCTGCCGGCTACGTGCCGTCCTCGTCGTGCGCGTACCACGCCTCGTGTGCCGACCATTCCCCACAGCTCGGGCACTGGGTGTCGGCCCACATCCGCCTGCAGGCCGGGCACACGCCGCGCGTGTCGAAGGTGTTCCAGTCGTGGCCGCAGGCGCACGCCCACGTGTCGGAGGCTCGCGGCTCCCACCCGCACTTCGGGCACCGGATGCGCGCGCCGCCGGGCACGTCCTTCAGATCCTCGATCGTGATCGGCGTGCGCAGGCCGCCGGGAACGAACTTGAGCAGGTGGAGGGTCATGTCGGGCGCCTCGAGACGGGCACCGCGTGCCGCGCGGCGCTGTTCAGAACTGGAAGTAGATGAACTCCGACCCGCCGAAATCGCCGAACAGGAGGGTCGTGTAGAAGATGCCGGCGTAGAGGGCGTACCGCAGCGGTGTCGGCAGGCCGAGGGTGAAGAGCACGTCGCCGCGGCGTGCCTCGGCGGCGTGGATCGCCATGAGCGGCAGCGCGTAGGCCACCAGCGCCCACGCGTACGCGGGGGCGTGCGGGCCCCAGGTCCAGCCGGTGGCGAGCACGCGCGTCATGTCGGCGATCTGGTGGCTCGATCGCGCGCGGAAGATCAGCCAGCCGTAGCAGGTGACGTGGAACATCAGCACGCCGAGGAGCACGCGACTGACGTTGAGGCCGTCTCTCACGATGATGCCCGCGCGGGTGGCCGCCGATTCGATCCACTGGCCCGCCACGAGCACCAGGCCCTGGTACAGGCCCCAGATGACGAACGTCCACGCGGCACCGTGCCAGAGTCCGCCGAGCCCCATCGTGATCATCAGGTTGCGCCGCGTCATCCACGCGCCGCCGCGGTTGCCACCGAGCGGGATGTACAGGTAGTCGCGCAGCCACTCCGACAGCGAGATGTGCCAGTGCCGCCAGAACTGCGACGGCGAGGTGACGAAGTAGGGCGTGAGGAAGTTGAGCGACAGCTCGATGCCCAGCATCTTCGAGATGCCGCGCGCCATGTTCGAGTAGCCCGCGAAGTCGCCGAAGATCTGGAAGGCGAACGCATACACGCCGAGCAGGATCTCGCCGGCGTGCGGCGTCGCGCCGGGCGCGAAGACGTCGTTCGCGACCCGTGCGAGGTTGTCGGCGACGAGCACTTTCTGGAACATCCCCCACGCCAGCAGCCACAGGCCCTCGCGTGTCTGCGCCCACGTGATCACGCGCGACATCTCGAGCTGCGGGATCAGCTTCTTCGCGCGCAGGATCGGCCCGGCGACGAGGTGCGGGAAGTAGGCGACGTAGAGCGCGAAGTCGATGAAGCGGCTCGACGGCGTCCAGATGCCGCGGTACACGTCGACGACGTAGCTGATCGTCATGAACGTGTAGAAGCTGATGCCGACCGGCAGGACGATGCGCAGCGTGACCGTGTCGACCTGCCAGCCGACCGAGGCCGCGAGGGTGTGGAGGTTCTCGGCGAAGAAGTTGAAGTACTTGAAGAAGCCGAGCATCCCGAGGTTGAACACGAGGCTCAGGAGCAGCCACCACCGCCGGCGCGCGCGATCCGGGGTCGCGTGGATCAGCCGCGCGACGGTGAAGTCGAGCACCGTCTGTGCGATGAGCAGGCCGAGGAAGCGCCAGTCCCACGCAGCGTAGAAGTAGTAGCTCGCCGCGAGCAGCATGAGGTTCTGCGCGCGGTGCGGCAGCACGCGATACACCGCGTAGACCACCGCGAAGAACACCACGAAGTGCAGGGAGTTGAAGACCACCGCCGGTGCCCCTACTTCCTGCCGGCGTGGTCCGCCGTCGTCGTTCCGGGTGCCGGCGAGGCGAAGGCCGACGTCACGAACGCGGCCAGCGCCTCGCCCACGACCGCATGCCCGCGCGGCGTGAAATGGATGTTCTCGCGGAAGAACAGGTCGGCCGGATCGGGCTGCGCCTTCAACACGGGAAGCAGGTCGAGCATCGGCAGCCCGAGCGGCGCCAGCGCCTCGGCGAACCGCGCAGTGGCCGCATCGCGCAGCAGTTCGTGTCCGGCCGCGCGCGCCGTCGCCTGCAGGTGCCCGAAGTCGGTGTCGTTGAGCTGCAGTCGCGCCGGCACCAGCACTAGGCCGACGCGCGTTCCGCGCGCGGCGGCCTCGCGCGCGAGGGTGCCGATGACATCGCGCGTGATCGCCATCCCGCGCGCGACCTCAGCCGGCGGACGCTGCGCATACGTGCCGAGTGGCCGCGAGAGCGACGGCGCGGCGTCGGGCCGCAGCCAGTCGAGGGCCTCGTTCACGCGCAGCCTGACGGTCTGCAGCACCATGCTCCGGCGCACCATCCGCCGCGCGAAGAACGTCGCCTCGTCGGTGGCCGGCGCGACGTTGCCGGGATCGGCCGTGAGCTTCGGCGCGCTGTCGATGGCCTCGATGGCGTCGTTGGCCACGAACACGAATACGAGCACGACGTCGGGCTCGAGGCCCGACACGACGTGGCGGTAGAAGAGCAGTTCCTCGATCGGCCCGTAGCCCTGGACGCCGCCGTTGATGACGCGCGTGCGGGCGGGCCCGGCCTCGTTGAGGTGCCGCTCGAGCCGGGCCGCGAAGGTCGTGGCGAGATCGACCTGGACCGACAGCACGATCGAGTCGCCGAGGATGGCGATGCGGCGTTCGCCCGGAGCCTTGGCGCCGAGTTCGTCGCCGCGGACGCCGGCGCTGTTGATCGCGATGTCGGCGGCGAACTCCGGCGTGGCGAAGTGCGTGCGTTCGCCGGGCCGCAGGCGGTGGCCGATCCGCGGATCCTGCATGAAGAGGCGCTGGAAGGCGGGGGCGGCTTCCGAGCCGCCGGCCACACGCATCCCGGCCTCGAACACGCCGAATCCCAGGGCGAACACGACGAAGAGGGTGAGCAGGCGCGTCATCGGCGCGACGGGGCGTCGGGGGGCGACGCGACGGGGGCCATGTCAGCGCCGGGCGAGTCGGGTTCTGGGGCGTCGATCATCTCGTCGGGAAGCGCAGCCTGCACGATTTCTCCGGCCAGTTCGGTGCTCGCGTCGGTCGGCGCCGCCGCCGTCCGGCGCCGCAGGCGCGTCGCCAATCGTCGCACGACCGCGAGTTCCGCCGGGTGGTAGAAGCCGAATGCCAGCAACAACAGGGGGTACACGACGACGACCGTCGTGCCGTGGAGGAGGAACGACGGGAGCGGCGCCATCTGTCGCGGCAGCGCGAAGCGCGCGACCCCGTAGGCGGCCAGCCCGGCCACGGCCACGCGGCCGATGCGGCCCCACTCGTAGTCCATCGGGTAGAACCGCTGCGAGAACTGCATCGCCGTGAAGGCCAGCACCGCATACGCGACCGTGTTGGCCCAGGCCGCGCCGAGCGCACCGAACTCGGGCACGAGCAGGAGGTTCATCCCTACGCTCGTCGCCGCGCCGACGGCCGTCGAGATGGGGTAGTACCTCGTCTGCTTCGTGATGTTGAGGCCGATCGACGTCAGCAGGTAGACCCCCTGGCACAGCACGCCGAGACCGATCCACGGGATGACGCGGGCCGCCTCGTAGTAGGCCGGTGTCGTCATCAGCCTGACGAGATCGACGCTGATGGCCGCCAGGCCGGCGGCGAGCAGCACGAGGATCGCGATGCCATACGTGGTGACCAGGCGGAACGTCTTCTGCGCGTCGGGTTCCTTCATGGTCGCGAAATAGAAGGGCGCCCATGCGTTCTCGAAGGCCGAGAGGAACAGCTTCATCGCGAGGCCGAAGCTCGCGCCGACCGAGTACAGGCCGATCTCGCGCAAGCTGACGAACAGCGTGAGGATGTAGCGATCCGCCACCGCGATGACCTGGTGCGCCACGCCGTGCGGGAGGCGGGGCAGGCCGAAGTGCAGGGCCTCGCGGAGCAGGCTGGCCGAGAACACGGGGCGGATCAGCGGGACGAACCAGCGCGAGAGCAGCAGCGTGAAGAGGCCGGTAATCACCAGGTCGGCGAGCACGACCCCCAGCACGCCGTAGTCGAGCGCGATGACGAACAGCAGGCGGAGCAGGAGCGTGCCGGCCGAGCGCGTGAAGGTGAGCGAGATGAAGCGCGCGCTCTCGCCCTGGATGCGCATGACGTGGAAGGGGATGAAGTAGAACCCGACCACGAACGTGTTGGCGAGGACGAGGCGCAGCAGGGTCGTGTAGCGGACGTCGCCGAACAGGTGCCGCGCGATGACCGGCGCGGCGAACAGCGCGACGAGGAGCAGGGCGCCGTTGAGCGCGGCGAGGAACCAGAACAGCGTGCTTGCGAGGCGCTGCCGCGCGCGCTGGTCGGTGCAGTCGTACCAGAGGCGCATGAACGACGCGTCGATCCCCCAGCGGAAGGCGATCTTGGCGACGGCCTCGATGGTGAGCAGCAGCCCGATGACCCCGTAGTCGGCGGGCGACAGGTACCGGACGTAGACCGGCAGCAGGAGGAAGCTCGCGATCGACGTCGCGACATCGCCGAGTCCGTAGATGGCGAGTTGCTTCGAGAGGGTCGTGAGTCGCGCGAGCACGTGCCGGGGATTATAGGGGCGACGGGGTCACGTCTTTCATTGCAGCATTTCTCAAGACCTGTCCCCCATGTCGCGGGGTCAGGTCTTGCGTTTTGCTGCAATGAAAGACGTGACCCCTACGGGCGTTTGAGCACGAACAGGTTCAGGAAGCACCAGCCGGGGACCGGCAGCAGCGCTGTCAGCGCCTTGTGCAGCCACGTCAGCGACGCGGGATGGCGACGGATCAGCGCCGTCACCACCGGGATCGTCGGGAAGATGCCCGACCGCGACACCAGGCGCAGCCCGGCGCGCTCGAACAGCCGCATGTACTCGTACGCCGGCCTGTCGCCCGGATGCTTGATCTCGCTCGCCGTCCGGATCAGGCGCCCCAGCACCAGGAACTGCACCCGCGACTGCAGGTGCGCCAGGTTCGGCACCGAGATCAGCGCTTCACCCCCGGGCGCCAGCACCCGGTGGATCTCGGCCAGCGCCCGCGGCTGATCCTCGTAGCTCAGGTGCTCGAGCACGTCGAGACACAAGACACGGTCAAACGCCCCGTCGGCATACGGCAGCGCCATCAGCGAACCCTGCCGCACCAATGGCGTCGTGTAGTTCGGATCGATCCCCTCGATCGCCAGCCGGCCCTGGTACTCCTCGACGATCAGGCCCTCGCCGCACCCGGCGTCGAGCACGGTCGTCGCCGGAGGCAGCGGATCGAGATAGCGCCGCACGAAGGCGCGCTTGGCCAGGTAGGTCGGCAGGTAGTCCCAGTCGCGATCGAGTTCGCGATGGTAGTCGCCGCGCGCGGCGTACTCGCCCTGCCGCACGTCAGACGGCACGTCGGTCATTGGTTCGGCGGCGGCGGTGGCGGCTGGTACGGGTTGGCGTACTTGGCACGATCGGGCTGCATCGTGGTGGCGCCCTGCGCGCCCTGTTGCACCGGGATCCCATACGGATTGACCATCGCCGGCTGTTGTGTCGGCGCCTTGATGATCTCGCCCGGACGGGCGCTGCTGCCAGCCGCACCACCGGGCACGGTCGTTGGCGCTGCCTGCGTCGGCGTCCCGCCCATGCCATAGGGCGACATCGTCCCCGGGAACGTCGTGGGCGTCTGCGCCTGCCCTTGCCCCTGGCTCTGCTGCTGCTGCAACTGCTCGAGCCGCTTCTGCAGGAACTGCTGCGGGTTGGCGTAGTCGAAGTTCGTTTCGGGCGGCCGCCCATCGTCTCCGGACTGCTGCTCGTCGGCCTCGACGGGTTCGGGTTCGGCCGGCGCTGCGGCCACGGCCGCTGGCGACGGCATCGGCGCCATGCCCGGCGACGGCTGGTTCATGCCGCCAGCCCGTCCGGCCGATGACGGCACCGGCCCGCCGCCCGCAGGCGCCGTGCTCGTCGGCAGGATCAGCACACGGTCGAATCGCGCCAGCGTCGCCTCCGGCACCGCGCGTTCGACGACCATGAAGCCGCTGGCCGCGCGCAACAGCACGTCGAGCGCCTGCCGCTCGGGCACGTTCTCGAGCCGCAGCGTCACAGGCCCGCCGGGGATCTTGTCGCCACCCACGATCCTGGTCTGCCCCACGCGGGCCCATTCGGCCAGGATCTGCCGCACCGGCACGTTGTCGGCGATCACCGTCACGCGCCCATCGTGCATCGTCACCTTCAGCTCGCCGGCGGCGGTTGGCAACGAGCACACCACGACACAGGCCGCGGCCAGTCCAGCGCGAAGAAGGTTGGTCATGAGCAGAGACTCCCCAGTGAGTATAACTCCGCCACGACCCTATAATGGCCCCGCCTCCTGATGGCCTCCCTGCTCAAGCGCCTCGACCGCCGGCTCACCGCCAAGCTCACCCGTCCGCCCCTCGAGCGCTTCCTCCGGGCTCACGCCTCAGGCGCGTTCACCCTCGACCTCGGCTCGAGCGTCGGCTTCTACGCGACACTCTTCCCGCGCCGCGTGATGCTCGACATCAGGCCGATGCCCGGGGTGCAGGTCGTCGGCGACGCGCACGCGCTCTGCTTCGGCGACCGCCAGTTTGACGTCGTGCTCTGCACCGAGGTGCTCGAGCACCTCTGCGAACCGCAGCGCGCCATCGACGAGATGATGCGCGTCCTGCGCCCCGGCGGCACGCTGCTGCTGACCACCCGGTTCCTCTTTCCCATCCACGACGCGCCCGGCGATTTCTTCCGCTACACCCGGTTTGGCCTGCAGCACCTGCTCAGGAAGTGGGACCAGGTCGAGATCACCGAGGAAACCGACGAAATCGGCACCCTGGCCGTCCTGACCCAACGGATCGGCATCCAGGCCGAGACGCTGGGATGGCGGCCACTCCGGCTGTGCTGGCACCTGCTGGCCCGCTGCATCACGCCGTGGCGCTTCCTCATCACCGCACGGCGCGGCGACAGTCTCGGCACGCCCATCGCACACCGCATCATGACCAGCGGCTACTACGTGAAGGCCACCCGGCCAGCCGCCCCGGCCGCCTCGACCTAGGCCCCGACCGCCTGTCTGCGGACCATGCCCGCACGCCTGCGCACGATCGTTCCCGTCCTCCTGCTGCTTGCCGGCCTCGCCCCGCGCCTGCTGTCGCTGACCACGCCGGCCCGCGTGGCCGCGTCGATCAGCGAAGACGGCTACCTGATGCTCACGGTCGCCCGCAACCTCGCCGACGGGCGCGGACTCAGCACGGCCGCCGGCACGATACCCACCAACGGCGTGCAGCCGCTCGTCACGTTTGCCTGGGCCGGCGTGCACGCCGTCACGACGAGCGACGAGGCGGCGCTGCGCGTGGTCGTGGTGCTGGAACTGCTGACGGCCCTGGCCGGCGCGTGGCTCGTCGGCGCACTCGCGCGGCACTGGTTCGCCTCGCACCCCGATTCCACCGCGGTCGGATGGTGGGCCGGTGCCGCGTGGTTCGCTTCGCCCGTGGCGCTTCGCCACACCACCAACGGCCTCGAGACAGGGTTCTACGCGGTGACGATCGCCAGCGTCGTGCTGCTCGATGCTCGCTGGCGCGCGCGCCGATCGTTCGCGGTGTCGCTGCTGATCGGGATGCTGCTCGGTGTCGCGGTCCTGGTCCGCAACGACGCTGCCCTGCTCGTCGCCGCCTGGTGCCTCGTTCGGCTCTTCGCACCCGGCCACGCTGGCCCGGGCGTTGCCGACGCCGAACCCGAGACGTTTGCCAGGCGGCTCGCGCACGCGAACGTCGCTGGCCTGGCCAGCGTCGCCGTCGCGTCGCCGTGGCTCGCCTTCAACCTCACGCGCTTCGGCAGCATCGTGCCCATCAGCGGCCGCTCGCAGTCGCTCGACACGATGTTCGGCGAGAACCTGTCGAAGGTGCCGCGCGTGCTCGCCGAGTACGCGCTCGGCGGCCTCCCGCTGCCCGACACGGCGCAGCGCGGCGCATGGCCGGGCGTCATTGCCGTCGTGCTCGTCGCCACCCTGGCCATGGCGTGGGCGCGCCGCGAACGCCTCGGCGTGCGCATCGACCGGTCGCTCGTCGTGCTGGCCCTGTTTGTCGCGGGGCTGGCGACGTACTACGGCTGCTTCTTCGCGGCCGGACACTTCCTGTCGCGGTACCTGTTTCCGCTGGCGCTCGTGATGCTGCCCCTCGTCGCCGCGGCACTGGTGCGCATGGCGCAGGCCGCGTCGCCGCTGGCCCTGGCAGGCGTCGCGGGCTGGCTGGCGGCGGCGTGCATGGCCGACGCGCGCTTCGCCGAGCGCGCCAACCGCCATCCGCACATGCACGTGGTCGAGTGGGTGCGCGCCAACGTGCCGGCCGGCGACTGGGTCGCGGCGCCGCAGAGCGGGACGGTCGGCTACTTCCACGATCGCACCGTGAACCTCGACGGGAAGGTGAATCCCGAGGCCCTGCGCGCGCGCGACGAAGGCCGGCTGTTCCGCTACGTGGCCGACGACACCGAGGCGCGCGTCATCGTCGACTGGTTTGGCCTGGCGCGGTGGATGGACGACCCGGCGAGCGTCAAGGACGAGCGCGACAGTGGCGTGCTGGCCGCACGATTCAGGTACAGGGTGCGGGACGCCGGGGCCAACCTCGTGGTGCTTGAGCGGATTCCGCACACGACTGGGCGAAATTGACGAGCTAATGAAGCGGTGTAAAGTATCCCGTCGGCAAGCTGAGCCGACGTGCGGGCCGGGGAGAGGCCTGCGCAGCCACGTCAGGGCGGGCACACGGTGCTCGTGGTGGCGGGGACTGTCGCGGGCGAGTTGCCCCTCCGATACGCATAAGGGGACAGGCTCGGCTCCCAACTGATCCGTTCAACACAGGTCTGCAATGATGGCATCCAGAGAGTGGCGTGAGGTGTGCCGCGCGACCGCGTTCGTCGCGGTATGCGCGGCGTTGGCGTGCGCAGTGCCTGCCGAGGTGTCGGCACAAGCGTCGCAGCTTGGCGGGACGATCACGGTCGCGCAGGGCAGCATCCGCTACGCCGACATCGGCTACGACCCCGTCAACAACGTGTACCTCGTCGTCTCGGGGGCCGAGCGTGTGCAGGCGCGCTTCGTCAGCGCCTCGGGCACCGTGCTTGGCAACGTGGCCGGCGTGCCAGACGTCGTCAGCGGCGCTTATGCCCCTCGCGTCGTCTACAGCCCCGACATCGGTGGCGTCGGCGGCTTCCTGGTGACCTGGCTCGATCTGCGGCTCGATCCGAAGGCGCAGCAGACACACGTCCGCGGGCGGATGGTGCGTTTCGATCCGACGAGCGGACAGGTGGTGCTGATGTCGCCCGACTTCTTCATCTCGGCCGCGCCGGGTGGGGCCGGTGCCGAGTCGGCTGCCGTTGCCGCCTACTCGCCGACCAGCAAGGAGTTCCTGGTCGCGTGGCGCCAGGGTGACGGACGGGCGAACCTGTTCGACATCCATGCGCAGCGCGTGGACCTGCTGGGGAACCTGCTCGGCGGCGATCTGACGCTCACCTACGACGTGCACTGGCAGACTACGCCGGCCATCGCCCACGACCCGTTGAGCAATTCGTTCCTTGTCGTGTGGTCGAACTTCACCGAGCCCAAGGGGCCTGGTGGCGTGCAGGCGCGTCGCGTCGATGCCGGCACAGGTGTGCTCGCACCGACGGTCCAGGTCTTCACCGGCCTCGAGGGTTACACGCCCGACGTGACCCTGATTCCCAACACGGGGAACTACCTCATCACGTACTTCAATGCCACCGTGCACTACGGGTTGCGTGTCGATGCCTCGGGTGTGACCATCGCCGGCGCCGCACCGATGCCGCTCCTGGCGGGTTCGAAGTCGTACAACGGCTGGAGCGTCGATTTCAGCCCCGTGTCGAACTCGTTCTTTGCCGTGCTGCACGGGTCGGCAGCCGAGGACTGGGGCATCGAGTTCGACGTCAATGGCATCTCGACGGGCCTGATCACCGCCACGTCGACCGGCGTGAAAGAGGGCAACTACAACCCGCGCGTCGCGGCGCGCACCGGTGGCACGGCTGCCGAGTGGATGCTCGCGGTGCAGACGTCCGATCTCAAGCCCACGTCGCTCGTGACCGCGCAGCTGATCACCAGCCCGACCCGCAACCCCGCGCCGGGCGGGGGAGAACCCCCGCCACCGGCTCCGACGCCAATCCCGGTGACCGACGCCAGCGCCATCGACTGGAACAGCGCCCCCAACGGCGCCCAGTTCTTCCCCGAGGGCAACGCGACGTCTGACGGCACGTACGACTTCAACACGTACTACGAGTTGATCAACGTCAACAGCGTCGACGCCAGCGTCCGTGCCTACTTCGCCAAGCAGACCAGCGACGGCTCGGTGGTGCTCAAGGAAGCCAACTTCGTGGTCAAGGCCAACGAACGGCGCACCATCGACCTCAAGGGCCTCAACCTGCCCGGCGCGTGGTCGGCGGTGTTCCAGTCGCAGACGCTCTTCGTGCCCGTGCAGGTGCAGCAGTCGCTCTACTGGGGCCAGGGCCTCGAGGGCAGCAGCGGCGAGAAGGGCGTGTCGGGCACGAGCGCGGTGTGGTTCTTCGCCGAGGGCACGCGCAAGGCCAACGACTTCTTCGCGACGTTCTTCCAGCTGTTCAACCCGTTGACGACGCCGCTGGTCGTGCGGGGCGAGTACTACACCGACGGCTCGTCGCAGCCCATCACGCGCGAGTACACGTTGCCGCCCAGCAGCCGGTTCACGGTGTGGGCCAACCAGGTTCCCGAACTCGCCGACAAGGACTTCTCGACGGCGTTCCGGGCCGTCGATGGCCAGTCGGGTTTCGTTGCCCAGCGATCGATGTTCTGGGGACCCGGCTACGCGGGTGGGCACACGTCGATCGGCGTCACGGGCGCCGATGACGAGTGGCAGTTCGCCGAGGGCGCCGCGTTCGACAACTTCGACACGTACTACCTGCTGCTCAACACCAACCCCTACGACATCGCGGTGACCGTGTCGTACCTCACGCGCGACGGTTTCGTGGCGCGTCCTGACGGGCTCGTGATCGTGCGCGCCAACTCGCGCACGAACGTGCACCTCAACTCCGACCTGGGCAACGTCGGCGCGGTTGCGGCGACATTCAAGTCGACCGACGGCTCGCCGTTCGTCGTCGAGCGGTCGATCTACTGGGGCGGTGGCTTCCCCAACTGGGTCGAGGGCACCAACGTGTTCGGCGTCACCGATCCGTCCATGTCGTGGCGTGTGCCCGACGGATCAGACGCGCCGCTCGTCGACAGCTACCTGCTCATCGCGAATCCCAACACCATTCCCGTCGAAGTCATGGTGCGGTTCTACGTCGAGGGCAAGGGACGCTACACGCCCCCGGCACCGCTCATCATTCCGGCGCTCACGCGTGCGACGATCGACATGAGCAATCCGTCGCTGCTCGGCTTCACCGAGGCCGACCTGACGGCCCTCAAGGGCCAGTCGTTCGGCGTCAGTGTCGACAGTCACACCGCCAACGGCCCGGTCATCGTCGAGCAGGCCGTGTATCGCAACCTGCAGCCGGGCGTCTTCTGGCGCGCGGGCTCGAGCGCCTTCGGGATTCCGATCATTCCGTAGGCGGTGCACGCGAGTCGCAGAGGCGCACTGGATGAGTGGCGCCTCGCCGCGGCATCGCGTTCGTCATGTGCATTCCCCGGGGCGCGTGGTCGTCGATCACGCGCCCCTGGCGTTTCTGCCCACGTCGTCAGGCTTCGGTGCGGCGTGCGGCGTCAGAACATTCATGAACACGACACTCAGGGCCTGCGCCCTTCCCCTCATCGGTGCGCTGCTGTGCCCGTGGCCGCTGACCGCCTGGGCGCAGCCGCCGAGGGCTCCGCAGGGCCGCACCGCGGGCCCTGCCGCTGTCGCGCAGCCCGCGTCGCCTGCTGCGGCAGATGACCGCGTGTTTGCCGAGGCCGCCAGGCTTTCGCAGGCCGACGTGGATGGCTGGGTCGAGGCCGCCGACGCGGTGCTCGCCAGGACGCCCACCGACCGCCCTGCGGCTGCGCGCAAGGTCGCGGCCCACCTGTCGGCCGGGCGCGTCCGTGAGGCACTGGTTGCCTACGAAACGTGGTCGAAGGCCGCCGCGCGCGAGGATACGAGCCTCGTGCGGCGCATCGCCCTCGAGGTGGTCAGGCGCCTGCGTGGCGCACCGACCGCCGAGTTGCGAACGCAGGCGCTCGAGGTGCTGGCCAGGTCAGGTGACGGCCCCTCGCGGCAGTCCCTCGTCGAGAAGGCAAAGGAGTCGTCGACCTCACCAGACGCGTGGCAGGCGCGCGTGGCCCTGGCGCGTCTTGGCGATGCGGCGTCGGTCGCCATTCTCGCATCGCGGGCGCGACAGGGCCTGGGCTCGCAGCGCCTGAGCGCGCTCGACGCCCTGCGCGGGATGCCGGTCAC
>JAEUQQ010000547.1 GCA_016789685.1 Acidobacteriota bacterium
GACGCCTCATGGTGCGCCCGGAGAATGCCGAGGGTGTTCGAGGCCTCCGGCGTAGGGGCGCATCATGATGCGCCCCCCCCCCCGCGCGCCGTCAGGGATGCGCTGGCGTAGGCGCGAGCATCGCGTGCTTCGCCTTGGCGGCGCCGGCCTTGGCGAGGAACCGGACGTAGGGCGCGACCTGCTTGATGGCCGCGACGTTCATCTGGCACGGGCTGAGGCAGGTCGGGCACTCGTGGTCGCGGATGTGCTTGCGGTGTTCCTGGCTGGCGGCGGCGAAGTACACCTTCTCGGCGTCCTCGTCGCGCACGTTCCCGACCACCTTGCTGTTCTCGCAGAAGAACAGGTCGCCGTTGGGATTGAGCATGATCCCCTGCGTCATGAACGGGCACGGCGCGAGCCGGTGGTAGCCGTTCGAGATCATGTCGGCGTAGTGCATGTAGATGAAGTTCTGCCCGTCGAGGATGGGATCCTTGCGCACGCGATCGAGGAAGAAGTCGCGCATGCGTTCCTCTTCGCGGCCGATGGGCTTGAGCGATCCCGACAACTCGTCGTTGCCGAGCATGGCCTCGGTGAAGCGCACCATGTTGAAGACGATGTCGAGGTTCTCGGAGCGCGCCCACGCCAGGATGTTCTCGGCGTCGTCGAGGTTCTGCGAGAAGATCGTCGTCGAGATCCCGAAGTTGAACTTGTGCGTCTTCTGCAGTTCCTTCATGGCCCTGATGGTCTCGTTGGCCTTGTCGAAGCCGCGTTTCACGTTGCGCACCGAGTTGTGCATCTCGCCCACGCCGTCGATCGAGACGCGCGTGCTGAAGATGATCCCCTTCTCGTTGGCCATCTGCACCACCTTGGTGAGCATGGGGATGGCGCGGTGCGGGGTCATGCCGGTGGTGTTGAGCGTGAGCTTCCGCAGCCTGGGGAACTTGTCCATCATCAGGCCGCAGATTTCGACCATGTCGTTGCGCGTCGTCGGCTCGCCGCCGGAGAGCGACGCATTCTCGATGTGCTTCCAGAGCGGGGAGTCGAACGCCTTCGAAATCTCGTCGAGCGACATGTCGGCCTTGCGGTCACCACGCTTCCAGTTGCTGCACATCTCGCAGCGGGCGTCGCACACGAAGGTGCAGTGGAAGATGAAGACCGTCGGATGAATCGCCTTCATCCGTGCCACGTAGCTATTGATCAAATCGCGGGGGGCGCTGAGCGCCGCCTTCGCGAGGTAACTCTTCGCGTATACCTGGGCCATAAGGGAACTAGCTTACCGTGCGGCCGCGCGTCAGGTAAAGCCACGCGCCGGGCAGATTGCCCGCCAAGCCCGACAGCACGATGAGCGTCGAGAGCGCGAACGACGCCGCGTCAGCGACGCCGAGCGGGCGCAGCAGCCAGACGATCACGCCCTGCGGCACGCCGAAGCCGCTGACCGAGATCGGCAGCAGCAGCATGAGGAGGCCCACCGGCATGAAGACGATGTAGTAGGCGGCGGGCACGGCGATGCCGAGGCCGAGGCCGAGCGTCCACGCCTGGACGATGCGCAGGCCCTGGACCAGGAGCGAGAGCAGGAGGACACGGCTGAGCAGGCCGGGCTCGGCGCGATACTGCGCCATCGCGCCGGTGAGCCGCTCGAGCTTGACCCGCAGGCCCGCCGACACCGGCACGAGGTGAAACAGCGGGCGCGCGATGCGGTCGATCCAGAGCAGCGCGGCCGATCCGGCGAGTCCCAGCGCCGCGACCCCCCACACCCACTCGCGAAGCGCTGTGTCGATGCGCTGGGCCCAGAGCGCCACGCCGAGCGCGCCGAGCATCGCGAGCGCCACCACGCCGAGCAGGCGATCGACCGCCACCGACGCGAGCGCGACGCTGCCGCGGGCGTGCTCGCGCGACAGCGACCACGCGCGCGCCGCGTCGCCGCCGACGCCTGCGGGCAGGAAGCTGCCGACGAACGAACTC
>JAEUQQ010000555.1 GCA_016789685.1 Acidobacteriota bacterium
GTGGACGCCGCAGATCATCGGAGCGCCCCTGACCCCGGCGGAACCCGTGCAGGGGTTCCTGTGGAATGGCAGTCAACCGACGCAGTTCTTCAGGGGCCAGTTCACCAACAGCGCGAACTTCTACACCGACGGAAGCCTTGATCGTCGGTACAATTTCTATCCAAGCCAAGGGGCCCTCTTCCGATCATCCAGCTACGACCTCCTGGTCACTGGTGCGCTGACGCTGAGTCCTGCGACGCCCCTGCCGTTGGCGCCCCCGCCGCCTCCCCCGACGACGGTTCCGGAGCCGATGACCCTGACGCTGCTGGCGCT
Source organism: Acidobacteriota bacterium (assembly GCA_016789685.1). Lineage (GTDB taxonomy): Bacteria > Acidobacteriota > Vicinamibacteria > Vicinamibacterales > JAFNAJ01 > JAEUQQ01. The sequence goes on from JAEUQQ010000555.1 coordinate 313, forward strand.
CGGCTGCGCGGGGATGGTCGTGCGGCAGCGCAGGCGCCGGCAGTAGGACTCGCGGACTCGCCGTCGCTCAGGACGCCGGCGGCGAGTCTACCGGTCCCAGCAGGTCCCACCTGTTGCCTTCCAGGTCCAGGAAGACCGCGATCCGCCCGTACGGTTCGTCGCGTGGCTCCGTGACGAACCGCACGCCCGCGGCGGCCATCCGCCGATACGCCACGTCGAAGTCGTCAACGCGCAGGAACAGGCCGACTCGGCCAGCGAACTGCTGACCCACGGCGGCGGCCTGGTGCTCGCCGTCGGCTCGCGCGAGCAGGATGCCGGTCTGCCCCCCGGCCGGTCGAACGACGACCCACCGCTTGGGCCGGCCGTCGTTGGTCATGGATGGGGTGTCTTCGACGAGCTCGAACTGCAGGACGTCGACGAAGAAGCGGATCGCTGCGTCGTAGTCGCGAACGACGAGCGCGACCAGGTCGAGATGGGCCATGGGCCGACAGACTACATGACCAGCTGTCGCCGCGGGCGCCGATGTCGCGAACCGGGAGGTCGTACCGGGCAGGCCGTGGTAGGGTGATCCGCGCCGTGCGTCGATCCGGCGCGCCGATTCCACACCGAGGTCGTGTCCTATGCGCCTGTTCCCTGACCTGTCGCGTTACGCACTCGCCACGCTGACCGTGCTCGTGCTCACGCCGATCGTGGTGTCGGCCCAGGATGCCCCGCCGCAGAGACCGCGTCCCCAGGAGACCGAAGTGTGGCAGCCGGTGCCGCCCGTGGTCGCCCCGGGCACGACGGATGCGGCCGCGCCCGCCGATGCCCTCGTGCTCTTCGACGGCACGACCCTCGACGAGTGGGTGAACTCGAAAGACGCGTCGCCCGCAAGGTGGACCGTGGCCGACGGCGCGATGACCGTCGTCAAGTCGGTGGGCAACATCCAGACGAAGCGCAGCTTCCGCAGCTACCAGCTGCACATCGAGTGGCGCATCCCGGTTGGCATCACGGGCAAGGGACAGGGACGCGGCAACAGCGGCGTCTTCCTCGCGTCGACGGGCAAGGGCGATGCGGGCTACGAGATCCAGGTGCTCGACTCGTACGAGAACGAGACCTACGTCAACGGGCAGGCGGGGTCGATCTACAAGCAGCGCATTCCGCTCGTGAACGCGAACCGGAAGCCGGGCGAATGGCAGGCGTTCGACATTGTCTGGACGGCGCCGACGTGGAAGGCCGACGGCACGCTCGGGAGCCCGGCATACGTCACGGCCTTCCACAACGGCGTGCTGATCCACGACCACGTCGCGCTCGACGGCGAGACGGTGTTCATCGGGAAACCGAGCTACAAGCCGTACGACCGCGCGCCGATCATGTTGCAGTCGCACGGCGATCCGAGCGAGCCCATCAGCTTCCGCAACATCTGGCTTCGCGAACTGAAGTAGGGCCTGCCGCCTCCCGCCATCGCCATCGGCCGCTCAAGTTGTGTATATACTGAATGCGTGTTCGACTGGGATCCACGGAAGGCGGATGCCAACGCGGCCAAGCACGGCGTGACGTTCGAAGCGGCCATGACCGTCTTCCTGGATCCCGTCGCGCTGGATGGCCCTGACCTCGCACACTCCGCGCTCGAAGCCCGCGTCTGCGGCTGGGTCGAGCAGCGGACGGTCGAGTGCTGATGGTCGCGTACACGCTCCGGAGAGGGAATGGCGATGCCGAGAAAGTCCGTCTCATCAGCGCGCGGCGCGCGAGCCGCCGTGAGCGCGCGGCGTACGACGCGCACGATTGACTTCGGGGACATTCCAGACGCGTCGTCAGAACAGCTTGCGGCGATGCGCCGAGTCGGCCGGCCGCCGCTCGGCGACGCGCCCCGGCAGTTGATCGCGATTCGCGTCGACGCTGCCGTGCTCGAGCAGTTCAGGAAGGAGGCCCGGCGCCGACGGGTCGGCTACCAGACGCTGATCAACGAGGTGTTGGCGCACCACGTGCGGACGAACGTCGCCTGATCCAGGAAGCCACCGGTCCCTGCGCCACGGGAAGCGCGACCAGCATGCCGATGCGATCGCCGATCACATCGGCACGCAGCACCTTGATGGCCACATCGCGATCCAGTCGCGGATCGCGGGCGCGATACACCGCGCCCATCCCGCCCTGGCCCAGCAGATCGAGAATTTCGTACGGACCGACACGGGAGCCGCACGACAGGGTCATGTGGGGAGAAGGGGATTATCGCCGATCACACCCGGGAAGTGGCATCCGATGCCGCGGCGACCGCCGGAGGACGTTCGGTGCCCTCAGGCTTTCAGCCCCTTCAGGTCCACGTCCATCCGCTTGTTCTCTTTGATCACCGCCTCCATCGTCAGGCGCGTGCGGCGGGCGGCGGCTTCGTAGCCGAGGACGCACGCGAGCACGCCGTCTACTGCGCGGGCACAGGTGTCGTTCGCGAACTCTCCGGACGTGACCTCGCGGTAGAAGCGCGCGATGTTGGCCTCGGCGCCGGTGGTGTAGAGATTTTCGATCGCTCCGCCGCCGTAGTGGCCGGTGCCGCCGCGCACGTACGAGCGGCCCCAGTAGTTCATCAGGGCGTTGGCCAGCGTGCCGTGAATTGCCATGCTGAGTTCGTTCGTGCCGTTGTTGCTCAGGGCCTGACCGGCGTGCTGGTGCAGCAGGCCGCCGGCGTACTCGTAGATGAGGGCGCACACGTCACGCGCGTCGCCGTGGGCATCGGGCCGGCAGATGTCAGAGGCGCCGGTTGCGGCAACGGGTCGCCTGCCAAGGGTCCATATCGCGGCATCGATCGCGTGGATGTCGAAGTTGCCGATGTAGTCGCAGCTCAACGCGACGTCGTTCACCCAGACGAGCCCGCTCAGCCGGCTCTCGAGGTTCGCGGTCTTCGGCGGGTCCTTCTGCTGCCCGCAATGACCGGTGGTGACCACGCGCGCGATCCTGCCGAGTCCGCCCGCGCGGACGCGGTTCGCGACCTCGATGTTGATCGGATGCGTCGGCACCTGGTAGTCGACGAGGAAGCACCGCCGCGCGCGCGTGGCCTGTGCGCCGGTGGCCAACACCCGCAGCGCGCCTGGAACATCGGCGGCCACGGGCTTCGCCATGTAGACGTGCAGGCCGGCGTCAACCGCGGCCTGCACCTGCTCGGGGATGAAGTACGGCGGGGTCTCGACGGCGACGGCCTCGACGCCGCTCTCGATGACGCGCTTGTACCCCGAGAGTCCCGAGAAGCGACGCGCGCGATCCACGCCCAGTTCGTCGCCGCACTTGTCGGCGGTCGCCTGGAAGTAGTCGGCCACCGCCCACATGTCGTAGCCGCCGTGTGCCTGGAACAGCCTGGCGATCCAGCCGCCACGTCCTCCGTTGCCGATCACGCCCAGCTTGATCTTGCGCGTGAACGTCGGCGGCGTGTCCTGTGCGGATGCTGGCCAGGCGTGTGAGGACGAGGCCACCGCCGCCGCAACGGCGCCGCCGATGAAGCGGCGTCGCGACAGACCAGATTCGAATGGGGTGTGCATGGGGCTCTCCTGGGCGAGCAATACGCGGTCGTACGTGCGAGCCGAAGGGCCTATCGCAGCGCGAACACGCGTTCGGCGTATTCGCGGCCCATCCGCAGGTTCTCCAGCAGTGGCCGGCTGACGACGGTCTCCGGGTGATACGCGAGCTCGACGACGAGCAATGGATCGATCGTCATCGCCTTCAGTGCGCTGGCGATGGGGCGGTAGTCCACGTCACCCTCGCCGAAGCTCTCCTGCCACCGCTTCTTCGTCGAGCTGCGCAAGTGCAGGCTTGCCACGCGCGGTCCCGCGGCCCGCAGCAGCGCCAGCGGATCCTGGTCGCCCTGGTGCACCCAGTCGATGTCGAGGGCGACGTGGACGCGACGCGGGTCGGTGTTGCGCAGCATGTGCCACCATTCCCTCGCCTGGCTCCGCATCTCGGGGGTGTGGTTGTGCGTCCAGTACTCGACGTCGATCTCGCCCAGCGCGGCTCCCACCCGATTCTGCATCCGCGCCTGCACGGCGAGTTCATCGTCGGTCTTCTCCGCGCTGGCAGCCTTGGGACTCGGGTTGCCGACGATGGCGCGGCAGCCGACGGCGCGGCAGGCCTTCGCGATGTCGATCGAGCGGGCGATGGTGTCGTCGGCCAGCCGTTCCTCGTGCATCGCGCCACCGACGTAGATCGAGGGCATCGACAACCCGCGCTTCGCGAGCCCGTCGAGCACGCGGCTGCGCAGGTCGGGCGTCATGAAGGGGTCGCTCAACTCGATCGTGCCGAAGCCCGCGTCACGAACGGTGTCGAAGAACGTGTCGATGCCCTCGGCCAGCGTCTGCTTCAGGCGTGCCTGCTGCTGGATGTAGATGTAGCCCTCGACCGAGAGCGGTGAGGGCGTCGCGCGCCCCTGGCCCAGCACGCGCGCCGATGGCCAGGCCGACAGGGTGAGGAGTGACCCGAACAGCCGACGACGACTGAGCTTCATGGTGTGCTCCTGGACGTGCGTCGCGCCGAGAGCGCGCTCGTATCCCACCGTTCACCGCATCGCATCACCTGGTACGCCTGCCCGACGCGATCGCATGCCGCAACGAAGTCACGCGGGTCTGCGGTGTTGAACGTGAACATCTCGTAGTGACACGGGATCACGACGCCGGCGCCCACAGCCTTGCCGAGCGCAGCGGCTTCTTCGGCGTCCAGGTTCCCGGCCACCTGGCGCTCGGGCGCCCGCCCGTTGATCGGCAACAGCGCGACATCGATTGCAAACGCACGCAGCCGCTCCTCCATGCCGTCGTACAGCACCGTGTCGCCGCTGTGGTAGAGCGTCCAGTCGTCGCAGTGGATCACGTAGCCGACGAATCGCGGATCGAGCGTCTCGTGCGCGGCGGGCACGGCCTCGATGCGGAAGCCGGCAAGCTCGACGTGATCGCCCACCGTCAGCCCGATCGGCGCCGCGGCACCGGCAGGAAGCCGTTCGACGGTCACGCCGCGGTTGGCCTCGGCGATGACGACGGCGGTCGCCGGATTGGCCCGCAGCAGCGGCATCAGCGTCTCGGCATCGAGGTGATCGGTGTGGGCGTGGCTCGACGTGACCACGTCGATGAAATCGAGCTGCGCAGGATCGACAACGCGTCGCGTCATGCGCACGTGCAGTTTTCCGGTGTCGGCGTACTTCTTCGTCAGCGAGTCAGACAGGTAGGGATCGAGCAGCAGGTGGCGGCCGCGCCACTGCACCAGGAAGCCGCTCTGGCCGAGCCACCACAGGCGGACGTGGTCGTCCATCAGCCCGGCGGTCGCGCGGATATGGGCGACGAGCGCGGCGTCTGACGCGACCGGCTCGATCATCCGAGTCCCAGCTCGCGGCGCACGATCGCGACGCCCTCGACCATCGATGCCAGCTTTCGCCGTGCCGCCCAGCGGGCGGTCTGGCTCAGGCCGCAGTCGGGTGCGAGCGAGAGCCGTTCTGCTGGTGCGAATGCCAGGCAGCGGCGGACACGATCGGCGACGTCGGTCAGGGTCTCGATGTAGTAGCTCTTCACATCGATGATGCCGATGGCGACGTCCATGCGCTTCGCGATCGGCCCGATGATCTCGAGTTCGCTCAACTCGCGGCTGGCCATCTCGACGTGCAGTTCGTCGACGTGCATCTCGAGAAATGCGGGGAAGAGGCAGGCGTAGCGGCGCGGAGCGACGGCGCGGCCCTTGTAGTTCCCGAAGCACAGGTGCGTGCCCAGGCGGACGCGGCCCACGGCAGGCTCGACGGTCTTGTTGAAGAGCGCCACCAGTGTCGCCGGATCCTCCTTGTGCCCGTAGCAGCTCATCGACGGTTCATCGACGCAGATCTCGCGGCAGCCAGCCTCGATCAGGGTCTCGAGTTCGCGGCGGACGATGGGCACGAGTGCCTGCGCGACCGCAGCCCGTGTCGGATACTGCGCGTTCGGGAGGAGTCGGCCGCTGAGCGTGTACGGCCCAGGCACGCTCACCTTCAGGGCCGTGCCTGGCGGCGCGATACGACACAGGCGACGGTATTCCTCGAGTGTGCCCAGGCCACGTGGCGCAGCGAGTTCGCCGACGATCTCGTGCTTGCCGCGCTGATCGTGTCCCGGAGGGCCGAAGCGTCGCGGCGGCAACGGTTCTGGAGCGATGCCACTCAGAAAACCGTAGAACGACAGGTTGAAATCGAGTCGGGTCTGCTCGCCGTCGGTCACGACATCGAGGCCGGCGTCGAGCTGGTCTTTCACGGCCGCCGCCACGGCGTCGTCGAGCAGCTCGTTGAGGTCGTCGGGCCCGAAGGCGTCGAGGTGCTGCGACGCCAGCTCCAGCCATCCGGGGAAGGGATAGCTGCCGACGACCGTGGTACGCAGCGGAGGCGATGTCGGCATGGCTCAGATCCTCACGCGCACCCAGCGGCCGCGTTGCATCGATTGATAGCCGGCATCGAGCACGCAGTTGACGATGTAGCCGTCTTCATACGTTTCGCGCGGCGTGACACCCTCGCGCACGCACTCGACGAAGTGCCGCATCTCGGCCTGGTAGCCGTAGGTGAACGCTTCTTCGGGCAACGGACGCGTCCAGCCCACGTCGGAATCGGCCTTCTCGACCACGTAGCCGGCCGGCGACGTCGTGAACGCGCTGATCGGCGTGCCGCGCGTGACGTCGGTGAAGACCGAGCCCTCGCTCCCGTGGATCTCGTTGCGCAGGTCGAGTCCGCCCTTGGTCGTCCACGACAGCTCGCAGTGGCCGATGCCGCCGCTGGCGAACTTGAGCACGAGCAGCGCGTTGTCTTCACCCGTGGTCTTGCCGTGGTGCACCAGCGTCGCGCCCCAGGCCATGACTTCGACGATCGGATCGTCCTTGCCGAAGAAATAGCGGGCCGCGGCGATGCAGTGGCAGCCGAGATCGTGCATCGCGCCGCCGCCCGTGCGCGCCGCGTCCCAGAAGTGCGGGCTGTGCGGCCCGCTGTGCGACTCGCGCGATCGCACCCAGAGCACTTTGCCAATGCCTCCGGCGGCGATCATCTCGCGGGCCTTGACGACCGCGGGGGCAAACACCTCGGTCTCGGCGTAGCCGTGCATCGCGCCAGAGCGCTTCGCGGCCGTGAGCATCGCCTTCGCCTCGCCGCGCGTGCGTGCCAGCGGCTTCGTGCACACCTGGTGGCGCTTGGCTTTCGACAGTGCCAGCGACACGGCGACGTGTTCCTCGTTCGGCAGGGCGATGACGTAGAGATCGATGTCGTCGCGCTGGATCAGCTTCTCGAGGTTGGTGGTCGGCTCCGGGATGTCCCACGTGCGCGCGAACGCGGCGGCGCGGCGTTTCGAGCGCGAGTAGTTCGCGACGACGCGCTGATGCCGCACGTTGGCCAGACCCTGCAGGTAGAAGCCGGCAACGAACCCCGACCCGAGCATCGCAATGCGGACCTCGTGCATGGCGCTAGTCTGCGCCGGGGCCGGAAGGCGCCGGAAGCACAAAGCGCGTCAGCCAGCCATGAACTGATATGGCTTCCACGGCCGGCGGCGCGTGCCTGCTGATCAGTCGCGAATGATGAGACGCGTCGAGACGAGCTGCGCGATCGCCGCTGACGCCGGCTCGGCGCGCCGGCGCAGGATCACCCCCACGGCGGCATCGACGAGGTCGTCCCACGGGATGGCGATCGTCGTGAGGTCGAGATAACGCGCCACCGGCGCATCGTCGAATCCCACGAGCGGCGGCCGACGGATCCTGCGATCCGCCACGCGCCGAAGCACCGCCTGCGCCAGCCGATCGTTGCAGCAGAAGAGGCCGCCGGGGCCTGCCGCCAGCGCACGGTCGGCGACCGCGAGTCCCCCCTGGAGGAACCAGTCGGGCGCCGCGATGACCGTGGCTGGCGCGACCGACAGGAAACCCGCGACGCGTCCGTCGCTGCGCGCGTCGTGCGGCGGGCCGGCGAGTATCGCCAACGGGGCCGTGCCGCGGCGCCGCTGCAGCAGGAACTGCGCCGCGTGGGCGCCGCCCGAGAAGTCGTCGATCGACACGCTGTCGATGAGGGCCGCACCGGCTCCCGCCGGCGGCCGTGCGTTCAGCAGCAGCGACGTGCGCGCCTGGCGGATCGCGGCGTCCACGGCATCTGGCCGCTCCCAGATGACGGGATACCGCGTCGCGCCAAGGCGTGGCCGATGCTGCCCGGGCGACGTCGTCCAGCTCATCACCCAGTTCACGTGTTCGACAGCCAGCCGGCTCCGCAGGCGATCGAGGAGGTGCGACCCGAAGCTGCCCTTGTGGCGCGCCCTGGGGCTGAACGCCAGGACGACGCCGCCCCATGCGGTGACGGTGCCCGGCACATAGCTGCCCGAGGCGGCGCGGCGGACGATGAGGCCTTCGTCGGCCAGTTGCCGCATCAGCACGTCTGCCGTCTGGTAGCTGACGCCGTATCGTCGCGCGACCGCGCGGTTCGAGAGGAAGCGCTGGCCGGGGCGGTGGCGCATCTCGCGCAGGCGGGCGACGAGCTGCTGCTTGACATCGGCCACATGTCGGCTGCGCGGGCGCGGCATCGCGATAACCATATCAGTTCAGCCAGCGATGGCCCGGAATCGCTCACGCCGCCCCGGTATCTCGCAGACACTACCGCCCATGTCGGCAGCGCGCCTCGAGGGACGCTCGATCGTGATCGTCGGCGGGACCAGCGGCCTCGGACTTGCCGCCGCGTTGGCGTGTCTTCGCGAGGGCGCACGGCTGACGGTGGTCGGCCGCGACGACGAGCACCTGGTCGAGGCGGCCCGGGCGTTCGGGGCAGAGGTGGCGGTCATCGGCGGCGACGCCGTCGATCCAGGCGTGACCGAGCGGGCCGTGCGCCTTGCCGTCGAACGCCGTGGCGGGCTCGATGGCCTCTTCCATGTCGCAGGCGGTAGCGGTCGGCGGTTCGGCGATGGTCCGCTCGATGCGATGACCGACGAGGGCTGGCGCTACACGCTCGACGTCAACGTGACATCGATGGCGTACAGCAACCGTGCCGCCGTGCGCGTCTTCCTCGCCGCCGGCCGCGGTGGCGTGGTTCTCAACGTGGCGTCGGTACTCGCGTTCTCTCCGTCGCCAACCCATTTCGCCACGCACGCGTATGCCGCAGCAAAGGCTGCGGCCATCGGGCTGACGACCTCGTGCGCGTCGTACTACGCGCGGCACGGCATCCGCTTCAACGTCGTCGCGCCTGCGCTCGTCGCCACGCCCGGTGCCGTGCGCGCCCTGCAGCGTCCCGAGATCGCCGACTACGTCGGCCGCAAGCAACCGCTCTACGGCGGCCGCTTTGCGCAGCCGACCGATCTCGACGGCGCGGTGGTGTTCCTGCTGTCTGACGAATCGCGCTTTGTCACCGGCCAGGTGCTCGCGGTGGACGGCGGGTGGTCGGTGAGCGAGGCCGAGCCGCAGGCGGGCGGCGTGGAATGAGCTCGCCGGTCGCGATTGGCGTCGATGTCGGAGGGACGTACACGAAGCTGGTGGCCGTGACCGCCGATGGCATCGTGCGTTCGCGTGCGCGTGTCGAGACCGATGGTGGGTCGGCCGAGCGACTGCTGGAGTCGGTTCGCAGCGAGATCACAGCGGCCGAGCAGCGTGTCGGCCAGGCCGCGTGCGTCGGCGTCGCGTGCCCGGGCCTGGTGCGGCGCGGCGCCGTCGCGGTGCACTGGATGAAGGGCCGGCTCGAGGTGCTCGAAGGGCTCGAGTGGCAGGCGGCGTTGGGTCGCAGCGCGCCCGTTCCGGTGATCAACGACGCGCACGCCGCCCTGCTCGGCGAGATGTGGCTGGGCGCGGCCCGCGGCTGCCTCGACGTCGTTCTGCTCACGCTGGGCACCGGCGTCGGCGGCGCCATCGTGTCAGACGGCCGCATCCTCGCGGGCGCCACCGGCCGTGCCGGTCATCTCGGGCACATCGCGCTGCAGGTGCCGGGTCCACGCGACATCGTCAACACGCCCGGCAGCCTCGAAGACGCCATCGGCAATCACAACATCCTCGCCCGGTCGAATGGCCTTTTCGCCTCGACCGAGGCGCTGCTGGCGGCGCACGCGCAGGGCGACGCGCACGCCAGCCAGGTGTGGCAGACGAGCGTCCGCTGCCTCGCCGCCGGTCTCGCATCGATCATCAACGCCGTCGACCCGGCGCGGATCGTGCTCGGGGGTGGCATCGCGGCGCGTGCCGGTCGCGCGCTCTTCGACCTGCTCGACGACTACATGCACGAATACGAGTGGCGACCCACCCTCGACCGTGTCGAGATCGTGCCCGCGTCGCTCGGCGACGAAGCCGGCGCGATCGGCGCGGCGTGGCACGCCATGGAGCGGACCGCATGACCCCAACCGAGCAGTACCTGGCGGCCTCGGCGCACCTGATCGAGATCGTGCGCGCGCAGGAGCCCGCCATCTGCCAGGCGGCATCCTGGTTTGCCGAGACCATCCGGGCAGGCCGGATGGTCCACGTCTTCGCCTCGGGCCACAGCCGGATCATGGTCGAGGAGATGTGGCCGCGCTACGGGTCGTTCCCCGGCTTCAACCCGATCGTCGAGCTCTCGATGACCTTCCACAACCTGGTGGTCGGTGCCAACGGCCAGCGGCAGGCGATGTTCATCGAGAACGTCCCGGGCCTCGCGGATCGCATCCTGCGGAACTTCGCGCTGTCGACCGACGACACGGCGCTCGTGATCAGCTCGAGCGGTTGCAGCGTCGTGCCGGTGGAGATGGCCGAGGCGTTTCAGCGTGCCGGCATTCGAGTCGTCGCCATCATCAGTGCGCGTCACAGCGAGAAGAGCACCCCGAAACACCGCGACGGGAAGCGGCTGCAGGACTTCGCCGATCTCGTGCTCGACACGGGTGCGCCGTCTGGCGATGCCATGGTCGCCATCCCCGGCCTCGACACGCCGGTGGCGCCCGGCTCCACGGTGGGTGGCTGCCTGCTGATCAACTGCATCAAGGCCGAAGTGGCCAAGCGGCTGACCGATGCGGGTGTCGCCCTCAAGGTCCTGTCGGGCGGGGCGATCGTCGGCGACGCCCGCGCCGCCGAACTCTTCGAGGCCGCCTACGACGAGCACAGCCGACGGCTGGCCGCGCTGTACGCAGGCCTGGGCGCGCCAGGCGATTCCAGCCGCTGAGCGGCCGCAGCCAAGGTCGTCTGCGTGCGCGACCGCGCCCGCCTGGTCGAGGATCTCGCGTCGATTCCCGCCAGGCTACTCGTAGAACACCTGCATCGCCGCGAACCGCTTCTGCACCAGCGGAGACATCATCGGTTCGTAGGCGTACACCGCCCTGTCGCCGTCGCGCACCGTGATGCGGTACGGCTGGGCGAGCTTCTGCGTCAGGTGGTACCACGCGACGAACTCGGCGAGGTCGTCGGGCGCGCTGCTGCTGCCGTACAGCGAAGCGAACGGCGTCCGGCTCAACGCGGCATACAGATCGGGTGCCTGTGCGACAGGCAACGGGGCGCCACCCTTGCGGAAGACGATCCGATCGAGCAGCGGCTGCGCATGGACTGGCGCGACCGACACGCGGTCGGTCCAGACGCCGGCTGCGAAGGCGCTCGTGACCGGCGCCTCGCTCGTCCCCCCATCGACCCACGTCCCAGGCGTCATGTGCATCGATCCGTCGACGATGTGCGTCGATTCGTGGAGCAGGATGAAGATCAACGCGTCGAGCGAGCCACCGTCGATGGATACCGACATCGTCGATGAGCCGCCGTCGAAGAGCGTGCGCTCCTTCTTCGTCAGGAACTGCGACATGTTCTCGCGGAAGAGCCCCGCTCGCAGGGTGATATCGAACACGCGGTACGGCTCGTCGGTCGTCACCGCCGAGGTGAGCGCGTTGTTGGGCATGCCGTCGAGGGCGCTGACGGTGCGCAGGCGCTGCGCGAGCACGCGCTTGTGCAGCGGGGGAAGGGCGTCGAACGCGCGCGCGAGGATGGCGCGCTCGTCGGCCGAGAGCGGATGAGCCGTCGGCGATCCCATGCCGGCCTCGGTGAACATCTTCATCACCGACTCCGGAGTCTCGCCCACGCGTGACGCGAGCGGCGATGCGGGATCGATGCGGTGTGCGCGGAGCACGGCATCGCGCGCGACGTCCTGGCCCGCGCAGATGGCACCGACGAACGGCGCGGCCAGGGTGACGAGGATGACGAGCAGGGTGGTGGGCCGACGATTGGTCACGTGGAGCAGTCTACCCTTCGACTCGGCTGTGTGTAGTCAACCCTTGCAGCCCCTGCCCTGACGATGGCATCGTCGTCGCGTCGGCGAAGTGGACTGCCTCGCGCGCGCGGACGGTGGAAGAGATAGCAGATCGTTCAGGAGGGCGGGGCTGTGCAGTTCCTGCGATCCGACGCACGTTGGCGGCCGAATGGCGCGGGTGCCGGCACGGCATGACCCTCGCACTCGACCGGCCCCATGACCATCGGTCGTCACGCGATTCCCGGAGGATGGACGCGATGCTGTCTGCGGCCCGTTCGAAGCCCAAGCTCACCTACGACGACTACCTGCTCTTCCCTGAAGACGGCAAACGGCACGAGCTCATCGACGGAGAGCATTTCGTGACCGCCGCGCCGAGCCGGCAGCACCAGCGCGTGCTGGGCCGGTTGTATCTGCAGATCGGGAAGTTCCTCGAGGCGCATCCTGACGTTGGCGAAGCGTTCCTGGCGCCATTCGACGTTGTGCTGTCGCACTGGGACGTGGTGGAGCCCGACCTGCTGTTCGTGGCCCACGATCAGGACATCGTCACCGAGAAGAATGTGCAGGGGCCGCCGGCCCTCGTGGTCGAAGTCGGCTCGCCGAGCACGCGGCGACTCGACCAGCACCTGAAACGGGAGCTGTTCGCGCGGACGGGGGTGCGCGAGTACTGGATCATCGACCCTGACAAGCACTCCATCGCCGTACATCGTCGCGACGACGCAGGCGAGCTCGTACAGGCCTTCGAGCTCACGGCCGACACCCCGTCGTTGACGACACCGCTGTTGCCGGGGCTCGAGGTACGACTCGACGCCCTGTTCGCGTGACTGGGAGGCCGCCTGGCCATCCGCCGGATCAGAGCCGCGCGAAGCGTGCGGTCTCCTCGATCAACGCACTGCGGATGCCGACCTCGGTCATCGAGTGGCCGGCATCGCCAACGACCACGAGCTTCGCCTCTGGCCAGGCGCGGTGCAGATCCCAGGCCGAGCGCATCGGGCAGACCACGTCGTAGCGGCCCTGCACGATCACGCCGGGGATGTGGCGGATCTTCTTCGCGCCGCGCAGGAGCTGGTCGTCGCGATCGAAGAATCCCCTGTTGACGAAGTAGTGCGCCTCGATGCGCGCGAAGGCATCGGCGAACTTGCCGCCGCCGAATCGCTTCACGACCTTGGGATCGACGAAGAGCTTGCTCGTCGTGCCCTCCCACACCGACCAGGCGCGCGCCGCGCGCAGCCGCACGCGGCGGTCCTTGCTCGTCAGGCGCTTGTAGTACGCCTGCATCATGTCGCCGCGTTCACGCGGCGGGATCGGCGCCAGGTACTCCTCCCACGCATCGGGGAAGATGTGGCTCGCGCCCTCCTGGTAGAACCACAACAGCTCGCTGCGCCGCAGCATGAAGATCCCGCGCAGCACGAGCGCCTTGCACTTCGCGGGGTGTGTCTGCGCATACGCGAGCGCCAGCGTGCTGCCCCAGCTGCCGCCGAACACGACCCAGCGATCGATGCCCAGGTGCTCGCGCAGCGTCTCGATGTCGGCCACGAGATCCCACGTCGTGTTCTCGCGCAGTTCCGAGAAGGGCGTGCTCTTGCCGCACCCACGCTGGTCGTGCAGCACGATGCGCCAGACCTTCGGATCGAAATACCGGCGGTACACCGGATCGATGCCGCCACCCGGCCCGCCGTGCAGGAAGACGATGGGCTTGCCGCGGGGGTTGCCGCACTCCTCGTAGTAGATGGTGTGCAGCGCCGACACTGGCAGCATGCCCGTGTTGTACGGCGTCGTTTCGGGGAAGAGTTCGCGCAGTCGCGGGGTCGGTCGCGTCGTCATGTCGTTCACGGTAGCACGCGCGGGGCAGCGATGTGACCGCCGAAGCGGTACGCCCGGGCGCAGTCGCCCCAGGCCGACGACTCATCGCCGCTCGCCAGCTCGGGCCGATCGCCGCGGGTCAGCGGCGGTCGTCGCGTTGCGCCGCGGCCAGCCTGTCGATCTCGGCGAGCGTCAGCCGCACGCTGGCGATGTACGGCGGGGCGCCGGCGGTCCACGATCCGTAGGTGGTGGTGACCAACGTGCCGTCGGGCAGGACCTCGAGGCCGGGATAGCAGCAGTCCCACGCGGTCGTGTTGTCCATGAGGCGCACACGGTACTGACCGGGACGCTGCTGCGCAATGTCGTCCCACGTCCCGACCCACGCGAGCCAGTCGCCCGACGTGGGTGACTCCGGCGCCGTATCGCGAAACGTCACGAAGATCCGGCCATCAGGCGCGTACGCTCCGACGTGTCGGTCACCAGTCAGCGTCCACGGCAACTCGCGGGGCTCGCTCCACGTCCGTCCCTCGTCGTCAGAGAACACCACGTGCGAGTTGCGACGACGCGAGTTTTCGCGCAACAGCGCCGCCAGGCGGCGGCCGTCGGGCGAGCGGATCACGCCAGGCTCGCACAGGTGCACGTCGCTCGATCGGAAGATCGCCGTGGGTGCCGACCACGTGCGCCCGCCATCCTCCGACCTGGTGCCGTAGAGCGTGAAGACCGCCGGCGTCGCCTTCCTGCCATCCGACGTGATGAATCGCCCGTCGTCGTGGAACATCGCGAGGTAGTGACCGGCGCCGGTGTTCAGCCGCACGACCGAGCTCATCGCGACGATGCCGCCGAACGTGCCGATGGGCGCCAGTTCACTCCACGTCGTGCCATCGTCCTCCGACAGCGACATCCGGATCGGGTACAGGCCTGAGAACAGCACGAGCCGCTTCGTCCCACTCGCGTCGACCACGCGATGAATGGTCGGGGTTTCGCGCGAGGTGGCCCACGAAGCGGGGACGCTGGCGTGCGCCGACCACGTCAGGCCGCCATCGGTGCTGCGCTTGAGGAGGATGCCCCCTTCGCCATGGCCCTTGGGGTAGACGGCGACGATGGTGCGTCCGTCTTCGAGCAGCACCGTCGTGGGGTGCCCGAGGTACTGCGCGGGGTCACGATCGACGACAACCTGCCTGGCGACGTCGCCCGCGAGGTCGATGAGGGCTCGCTTCCGGATGGCCGCGATCGTGGCGGCCAACTCGGCGTCACGTCCTGCGGCGACATCGGCAACGGTACGGGCGACGGGCAGGTCGGGCGCCAATCCGGCGTCGGGACCTGCGGTCGTGGCCGCCGCCTGCAGGCTCGCGACGCGTTGGTCGTAGGTGCTGGCCTTCACTTCGATGTCGATGGCGCTCGCGCTTCCGGGGCCGACGACGCGAAGTGCGAAACGGTCAGAGGCCGGCGGGAAGAACAGCGGGAAGAAGATATCGAAGGCCTCGAGCCGGCTGGTGCCCTGCACCTCGAGGTAGGCGACCCGCTTGGCGTCGTTGTTGCCGTCGGCACGCGCGACCGTCATCAGCCGTGCGAGGACGTCGCTGGCGCGCACGCCGTTGATCGCGACGATCTCGGTGCCTGCCACGAGGCGCGTGTCATCGGCGACGCTGCGCGTCACGATCATGCGACCGTCGATCCAGCGGAAGTAGAACGGCACGCGCGGGCCGCGGAACAGTGCCTCGGCCACGGCCCTGGGCTGGTTGAAAAAGTTCGCGTAGGTGTGGCCGCACTTCACCTTGGCGGCGAAGGTCGACAACGCCAGGTAGGCGTCGGCGAGCGTGCGGTCGCGCGAGAACTCGCGTTCCAGTGCCGCGAAGTGCGCGTCCATCTGCGCGGGCGTGTTGTAGCGATGCAGCCCCGGGTGGAGCTGCTCGTAGGCCCGTCGCAGGATGGCGACGTCGGTCAGCAGATCGCCAGACTGCAGAATCGTGTCGGCGCGCAGTTGTACCGGGGCGGCAGGCGCAATGGCCTGGGCGCGACTGTCACCCGGGAGGACGACGGACAGCAGCGCCGAAATCGCGGCGGACACAAGCACCGTGGTGTGCATCGGGAATCCAGTGTCGAAGTGTAAATCCCTGAGACGCCGCCGCGGGGTCGGGCGGTGCATCACGCCCGTGCGCCCGGGTGCCAACGGTCGGGCGAGCGTGGCGTGTTCCCGACGCGCGACAAAACGGTCAGTCGCGTCCCTTTCGCCACTCCATGACGACGAACCACGGGACACGTCGGTACTGGGCGGCCCTGTCGGCAGGGGCACCCGCCACCGGTTCGGGTTCGTCGAACCACGTCAGCGTCAGGCCCGCGGCGAGCAGGGCCTGCATGTAGCGGCGCATTGGCCGGTGGTGGTTCACGATCCGGATGCCGCGCCACTCGACCCACATCGCGCGTTCCTGCAGGTATCGATCGATCGGGTAGTGTCGGCGATGGCCGAGCAGGCTCCGGCACCACCCGTCATCGGCGCTGGCAGAACTGAAGCCCGAGAGATTGGCGATGAGCAGCGTGCCGCCAGGTGCCAGCACGCGCGCCATCTCGCGAATCGCCGCGTCACTGTCGGCGATGTCGACCAGCGTGAGGTAGCTCACCACGAGATCGAAGCATTCGTCACCAAACGGCAGGTGCTCTCCAACGCCACGGAGGTACTGTCCGCCAGGCCCGCGCGCACGCGCGGCGCCGACCAGCGCGGGCGTGGGCTCGATGCCGGTCGCTGCGACGCCCGCCTCGGAGAGTTGGCGGCAGAAACGTCCCTCACCACAGCCGACATCGAGCGCGCGTGACGGCGATGCCGCCAGGGCGCGCGGAAGCATGACCGGGTCGAGCACGTAGCGGCGGCCGAAGTCGCCGTGGTCGCCCTGCGAGGCGATCCAGGCATCGGCCGATTGATTCCACCCGTTGTCCATGAGTGCCCGTTGACGTGCGTGGCCTGCCGCCGGTTCCGCCAGCGTCAGCCCGCGCAACGGGGCCACGCGACGACCACGACCACGGCCCGCCTCACTTGCTCCAGGGCGGCGTGACCTTGTTGCTGCGCGCGTAGGCGATCAGCTGGCCCAGGTGCTCGTGCAGGTGCGTGGTCGTCGACAGCCAGAGCGAACGATGCGTGCGCGTCTGCCCGAACGCCTGGAGCGGCGCCTCGAGCTTCGCCTCGTCGAAGCCCGCCATCGACGACCTGAGGAAGGCAAACGACTTCTCGAGTTCCGCGATGATCTGGTCGCGCGTCAGCGGTCGCGCCTCATAGGTGAAGGTGGTCTTGTAGTCCTTCGCCGAGATCCCGGTCTCGGGTGGTGGGGCGATCCCCATCGCCGCCGGGAGGAAGTAATTGTCGGCCGCGACGTGCTTGAGCACCTCGCCCGTCGTACGAACGCCGTCGGCCGGCCTCCAGCCGTAGGCCGACGCGGGCATCGCCTTCGCGAGGCCCACGATCTTCGATTCGAGGTCGGCGGCGTTCGAGACGAAGTCGCCCATGAGGCCCGTGCGGGCCACGGCGGTGAGCGACGGCGCGACACACAGCGTCAGTGCGATCACGATCGCGAAGCCGGCCAGCGTGCGGCCTGGGCGCGATGGCGACATCACGGCATGACGAGACGAAACCGATGCGGCGAATCGTGGATCGTGGCGCATGGCGACCCTCCCGGGATTCCCCCAACGAATGGCAAGGCGGCGAACGGCGATGATACATCCGCACGCCCGCTGCGTGGATGGCTTGGGGCGCCATCTTTGTGCCACGATCCTTGCCCATCATGGCCGTGACGCGTGGGCTGGCCCCGCGCGCGTCGGGCGTGAAGTCCCCGCCCGGGATCTCGCAGCACAACGAAAGCGGAGCGCGTGGTGGCGAAGAGCTGGAACCGGATCGAGACGTGGTTTGTGCTGGGCGTCGGGCTGATCTGCCTGCTGGTCGTGGCGGTGATGGGGCTGTTTGCCTTCATGAATGCCACTGCGACGCCGTTGCATCCCGATGCCCTCGAGGTGCCCACGGTGACCGATCGGGCCGCGTCACCCGGCTGGGCCGATGCCGTGGACCAGGCGCAGCAGGTCGCACGTGCCGGTCTCGTCGACCAGAACCTGCCGGGCCTCTCGGTGGCCGTCGGCGTCGGCGACGAGATCGTCTGGGCCCAGGGATTCGGTTGGGCCGACCTCGACGACCGCGTGCCCGTCGATCCTGAGACCCGATTCAGGATCGGGACAGCCTCGACCGTCCTGACTTCGGCGGGCGTCGGGCTGTTGATCGAGCGGGGCAGGCTGAAGCTCGACGATGAGATCCAGGCGCATGTGGCGGCATTTCCGCGCAGTCAGTGGCCCGTCACGTTGCGGCACCTGATGGCGCACACCGCCGGCGTCAAGACCGATGGCGGTGACGAGGGGCCGCTGTTGGCTGCGCGCTGCGAACGGCCCGTCGACGCGCTGCAGGCGTTTGCCGACGCGCCGCTGCTGTTCGAACCCGGCACGCAGTTCCGGTACTCGAGCTACGGCTGGATCCTGGTGAGCGCCGCCGTCGAAGCGGCCGCTGGCGAGCCCTTCCTCAGGTTCATGCGGAAGGAGGTCTTCGCCTCGCTCGACATGGACGACACCGGCGCCGACTCCGCGACGGAGTCGGTCGCGCACAAGGCCACCTCGTATTTTCCGCGGTTTGCGGCCGAGCCCTACTACGGTCCGGATCGCATGCGCGACCTCGACTACTCCTGCTACGCCGGCGCCAGCGTCTTCGTCTCGACGCCGTCAGACATGGTGCGTTTCGCGATGGCGATCAGCGGCGGCAGGCTGTTGCGGCCAGAGACGGTGGCGCTGCTGCAGGCAGGACAACGCCTGTCGTCGGGCGACGAGACGGGCTACGGCCTTGGCTGGGATCTCGAGCACGCGACGTTCGCGGGCCAGCCGGTGCGCGTCGTCGGGCACGACGGCGACCTGCTGGGCGGGCAGGTGTCGTCGCTGGTGATGGCGGGCACGCACGGAATCGCGGTGTCGGTAATCTCGAACACGTCGTACGCCGACACGTACGGGCTCGCGGTGAAGATCGCCGAGGCCTTCGAACAGCAGGCGAGGCGCCGCGCGGGCAAGTGAACGACGATGGGACCGTGGCCTTTGACTGGTGCCGCGGCCCGACGTCAGCGCCTGACCGTCCACTCCTGGACGCCCGACGAGAACTCCGGCTGCGACGTCACCTCGAGCCGGAGGCCGCTGGTCGTCACCGGCGCGAAGGCGACCGCGTTGTAGGCGTCCTTCGCCGTGCCGTACGGCGTCTTCGCCTCGACGGGCGTCCACGTGTCGCCGGCCTTGTACAGCACGCGCCACGACGCGGGAACCCGGACCTGCCCGCTGCCGGTGTCGTCGAACCAGTAAACCTCGATGCCAGACACGCGCGTCGGTGTCGCGAATGCGTACTCGAGCCACTCTGACGTTCCACGCCTGGGCCACCAGTCGAAGTACGACGTCGGGTCGGCGGAGTTCTCCGGGGTCTCGCCGTCGTTGACGGCGCGCGGGTTCCTTCGGCCAGACGAGGTCACGGTGCTGGCCGACGCGATGCTGGGAAACGGCGTGGGGCGCGCCGCCGATTCGGTGCGGGCCAGCCACACGGCCATCTGCCCCCGCCCGCGGTTCGCCCACGCATAGTAGGGAATGGCGGTCAGCGTCTGGTCGTGCCTCGTGATGGTCCCGTTGGCGTCGTAGGCAAGCCCGACGGCCCTGGCCGTGATCACCTGCACGCCGTTGAGGAGGTTGGGACGGAACTCGGTCGATAGCGACGAGGTGTCGGGCAACACGAGGTTGCGGACGCGTCCGTTGTCGTTGTCCACCCACTCGGCCGTGTAGACGATGGGCCCACGCTGCAAGGCGACGCGGTTGCGGTTGGCCTCGACCTTGTCGTGGGCGACGACGCGTCGCACTGGCATCGGCAGCACGAGGTCGATCGTGTCGCCGGTCTTCCACTCGCGCGACACGGTGGCGTACCCCTTGTCGAGGGTGATGGGCACGGGAGCACCGTTGACGGCCAGCGTCACTTCGGCCGTCGATCGATCCTGGAAGCGGTAGAGATCAGAGGGCACGGGCTCGTTGCGCGCCCAACCCGGGATGCGCAAGCGGATCTCGAAGTGCCCCGGCGTCGTCGGCGCGAGTGTGAACTTCACGGCACCGTCCCACGGGTAGCGGGTCGCCTGCGTGATCTCGAGCCGGCGTCCGCCGCCGACGTCGACGTTGGCGCGGCCCGCGGCGTAGAGGTTCACGTAGAGCGTGTCGCCGCGGCGTGCGTAGACGTAGCCCGGCACCGAGGCAAGGAAGCGCGTCATGTTGCCGGGGCAGCAGGCAACGCCGAACCACGGGCTCCGCTCGTGCTGGCCGTTCGACTCGAGCGGGTTGGGGTAGAAGAACGACATGCCGTCGAGCGACACGCCCGAGATGAGGCCGTTGTAGAGCGTGCGCTCCATGACGTCGATGTACTTCGCGTCGGCGTGCAGCAGGAACAGGCGGTGGTTCCAGTAGTCGGCGCCGATCGACGCGCAGGTCTCGTTGTAGGCGGTCATGTTCGGCAGCTCGTAGTCGTCGCCGAAGGCCTCGCCTCGACCCGAGGATCCGATGCCGCCGGTGATGTAGAACTTCTTCTGGATGACACTGTTCCAGATCGCGTCGCCCGCCTTGAGGTAGCCGGGATCCCCGGTGAGGGCCGCGACGTCGGCCATGCCGGAGTACATGTAGGCGGCGCGCACGGCGTGTCCGACGGGTTCGGTCTGATCGACCACTGGCGCGTGCGCCTGGTTGTACGTGAGGCCACGCGGGTTGGTCTTCTCGCCGGGGCGGGGGCCGCGCTCGTCGAGCATGAACCTGGCGAGCGCGAGGTAGCGCTCGTCGCCCGTGACGCGATAGAGCTTTGCCAGGCCCATCTCGGTGATCTGGTGGCCCGGCCAGATCGACTGCTTGCCCGGACCAAAGGTCGCCACGAGCAGGTTGGCCGCCTTGATCGCCACGTCGAGCAGCGTGCGCTTGCCCGTGGCCTGGTGGTGTGCGCAGGCCGCCTCGAAGAGGTGGCCGAGGTTGTAAAGTTCGTGGCTGTCGTCTCGCTCGAGCTCCCAGCGTGCCTTGCCGGCCCAGGGGTGGGGGTTCTTCGCGTCGATCGTTCGCGTCGTGTACAGGTAACCATCGGGCTCCTGCGCGGCGGCGATCTTCGCGATGAGGTCGTCGACGTACGCCTCGAGTTTCGGGTCGGGGTGCACGGCGAGCGCGTAGGCGGCGCCCTCGATCACCTTGTAGGGATCGGTGTCGTCGAAGGGGTAGCCCGGCGGCTTCGTGTTCGAGAGCGTCTCGCCGCGCAACGCGGCCGCGGCGCGGACGAAGTTGTCGACGCGGCCCGAGAGTTCGCATTGCTGGAACGCGAAGGGGATGCTGACCAGCCGGTTGGTCTCGATCTTCGGCGCCCAGAACTGGTCGTCGAGGTGGACGGCCGTGAAGGGCACCGGCTGCACGGGGTAGTCGCGGCCAGCGCCCCGGGGCTGTTGCGGCGCCGCGCGGCCGCCGGTAGCGACGAGGACCACGACGAGGAGCAGGAGGCCGAGCGCGCGGGCGGTCGTAGGCGGCATGAGATCCTCAGCGGTGGGCTCGGTCGAGCCGGCGGTCGCCGGCTGCGATTCGCCGGCCCTGCGGCCGGGCATTGCCCGGTGCGCAGGTGGGAAGTAGTGTACCGGGAACGTTGACGTTCGCGTCGCCTTCCCGACGTGGATGTACCGGCGACGAAGCCGCTGACGTCGCGCGGGCGCACGCTCGCGCCTGGTCCGACCGCCTCGTGGAGTGGCACACATGACCCGCGTCGTTCTTCCCCTGCTGCTGGCCGCTTCGACCCTTGTCGCCGCCGTGGCCCCGGCCTCCCGTGAGGCCACATCCGCCGCGCAGGCGACGCAGGCCACCACGTCGGGCGGCGACCAGTTCCTCGACGGCATCGGCGAAACCGCGCTGATCGCCCGCTACACGTTCAACGGCACCGCCGAAGACTCGTCGCGAAACCAGTTGCACGGCACGGTACGCGGCGACGGCGGCGTCTTCGTCCAGGATGCCAGCGGCGGCCAGGTGCTGCTGCTCACCGGCGACGGCAGCCACGTCACGTTGCCACCCGATGCCCTCGCTGGCGAAGACGCCATCACCTTCGCCGGCTGGCTGTACCTCCCGACCGGCGCATCGGGACCAATCTTCGACTTCGGCCAGGGCCCCGCGACGAGGCTGCATGCGCTCGTGGATGCGCATGGATTCCGCGCGGTGGCGGTGGTGGATGGCCAGATCCGCGGCGAGACGCCGGGTGCGCCAATCGTCGTGAACCAGTGGCGGCACGTCGTCGTCGTGCTCGATCCCGCCAGCCGGACGCTCACCACCTATCTCGACGGCGCGCGCGCAGGCCAGGCCACCAGCGTCGATGTCACGCCGGCGCACCTCGTGCCCCAGGGCTCGCCGACGACCCGGCTGCTGCTCGGACGCACGCAGGACGACACGGCGCCATCGCTGCACGGGCGCCTGCGCGACGTGCGCCTCTACCGCATCGCACTCGGCGACGCGCCGGTGGCCACCATCCACCGCAACGCCCTGCCCACGAGCCCCTCGACCCGGGGTCGCGACGCGGCCCCGCCCGACATCTCGACCGCGGGCATCCCGATCGAGTCGCCGTTTGCGGCGCGGATCGAGAGCGTGGCCGCAGTCGCGGTCGACACGGTCGTCGGCATGCTGCCCAGGCTTCCGGCGACGGTCGCGGCGACGTTCGTCGATGGCACGCGGGGCGACGTCCGCGTCATCTGGCCGTCGCCGACCGACAACGCCGCGGTGCGGTCGCCCGGCACCTTCACCGTCACCGGACGCGTACCCGGCACGCGTGTCGAGCCGATGGCCACGGTGATCGTCAAGGTGCCCGTGGGCACGACCACCGCACCCCAGCGCCTCGTCGAGGCGTTTCCGCTCGACAGAGTCGTGCTCGACCGCGACGCGCAGGGGCGCGAGACGCCGTTCATCAGGAGCCGCGACAAGTTCCTGCGCGGCCTCGCGGCCACGAATCCCGACAGCTTTCTCTACAACTTCAGGGATGCGTTCGGCCAGCCGCAGCCGCCTGGCGCCACGGCGCTCGAGGGATGGGACAACCAGACGACGAGGCTGCGGGGGCATGCGAGCGGCCACTACCTCACGGCCATTGCGCAGGCGTACGCGAGCACCGGCTACGATCCGGCGCTCCAGGCGCACTTCCGCCAGAAGATGCACTACCTCGTCGACACCCTGCACGACATGGCGCAGAAGTCTGGCCGTCCCGCGCGCCCCGGCGGGCCGTTCGTCGCCGATCCGGCGGCGGTGCCCATGGGGCCAGGGCGCACGAGCTACGACTCGAACCTTCGCGCCGGCGCCATCCGTACCGACTACTGGAACTGGGGCACGGGCTTCATCAGTGCGTATCCGCCCGACCAGTTCATCATGCTCGAACGCGGGGCCACCTACGGCACGCAAGACAGCCAGATCTGGGCGCCGTACTACACGCTGCACAAGATCCTGGCGGGCTTGCTCGACGTGTACGAAGTCGCCGGCAACCAGAAGGCGCTCGAGATCGCGCGCGGCATGGGCGCGTGGGTGCACGCGCGGTTGCGGGCGCTGCCGCCCGAGACACGGACGGCGATGTGGAGCCGTTACATCGCAGGCGAGTACGGCGGGATGAACGAGGCGATGGCGCGCCTCTTCAGGCTCACCGGCGAGCGCCGGTTCCTCGATACGGCGCAGTTGTTCGACAACACCGTCTTCTTCTTCGGCAACGCGAGCCGCGATCACGGCCTGGCCAGGGGGGTCGACACCGTGCGCGGGCGGCACGCCAACCAGCACATACCGCAGATCACCGGCGCCCTCGAGACGTTCCGCACGACGAAGGAGCTGCCGTACTACCTGATCGCCTCGAATTTCTGGGAGATCGTCAACAGCGGCTACACCTACAGCATCGGCGGCGTGGCGGGGGCGCGCAACCCGAACAACGCGGAGTGCTTCCCCGCCGAGCCGCACGCGTTGTGGGAGCACGGGCTCGCGCCGGGCGGCCAGAACGAGACGTGCGCGACCTACAACCTGCTCAAGCTCGATCGTCAGCTGTTCATGTACGACCAGGCGGCGAAGTACATCGACCACTACGAGCGCGCCATCTACAACCACATCCTCGCGTCGGTGGCCGAGCACGACGCGGGCAACACCTATCACGTGCCGCTGAACCCGGGGGCCCAGAAGCGCTTCGGCAACGCGAACATGAACGGCTTCACCTGCTGCAACGGCACGGCGCTCGAGAGCCACACCAAGCTGCAGGACTCGATCTACTTCCACGGTGCCGATCACGCGGCGTTGTACGTGAACCTGTTCATCCCCTCGACGGTGACCTGGGCCGAACGCAAGGTGGTCGTGCAGCAGGTCACCGACTTCCCCTACGCCGACAGCACGCGGCTCGTCGTCAAGGGCGCGGGACGTTTCGATATCAAGGTGCGGGTACCAGACTGGGCGACCCGTGGTGTCTCGGTGAAGATCAACGGTCGCGACGAGGCGGTGTCAGCGACGCCGGGCAGCTACCTGACCCTGGCGCGCACGTGGCGCGCGGGCGACGCGATCGAGCTGCGCATGCCGTTCACCTTCAGGCTCGACTACCTCGTGGATCAGCCCAACGTCGCGAGCCTCTTCTACGGCCCGATCCTGCTGGCCGCCGAGGAACCAGCCGCGCGTACCGACTGGCGCAAGGTCGAACTCGACGCGCGCGACATCGGTCGCTCGATCGCCGGTGATCCCGCGACGCTGCGCTTTTCGATCGCCGGCGTCGCGTTCAGGCCGTTCTACGAGACCTACGGCCGTCATTCGGTCTACCTGCACGTCGTCCTCAGGTAGGGCTGGGCAGTGGTACGCCCCCTCGCTACACCACCGCAGCCTACGTGGATCCGCGTCACAGTCGGAGCGTGAGGTCGGTCAGGTCCTGCGCAATCGCGCCCTGGTCCTCGAGCTCGCGACGGAGCGTCTGGTCGATGCGGGGAGCGATGGCCACGCGTTCGACACGCCAGCCGGTGAAGCGACGCTGCGCTGCGAGGAAGGTCTCGATGTTTCCCTGAAGCGTGGCCACGCAACTCGGCAGGCGCATCGCGTTGCGCTTGATGGTGCCGAACCGGACGACACGGTCATCCTCATTGATGGCCACGAGATCGATCTCGGTGTCCTTTCGATCCCAGTAGCCGTCGATCCTGTGGGTGCGCGAGAAGTCGCCGATGCCTCGGCGGCTCCGCTCCTCGTAGAGTTGGGCCGCAAGTCGCTCGAGTCCGTGTCCCTCCACCTGCGCCAGACGATCGTCGGCCTGATCGACGAGCCCTGCTTCTGGCCTGAAGTTGATGGCCGACACGGGACTGTGCAGCGCGGCCAGCCAGCTTCGGAGGAAGTTGTCTCGCAAGTGGTACCGACCGCGACGGGCTGGCCAGCTGCCCCACGGTGCGGGCGAAGGCGAGGAGGCTGTCTGGCCTGGGAAACCGGTCGGGCGGGAGGCCGAACGTCTCCATGGCGTCGTGAGCGGCCGAGAGAACGCCGGCTGGTGCAGAGTCCGGGATCTGGACGTAGAAGACGGGGCGTGTAGGAGTCGCCTGGAGGGCCTGCTGAACCAGGGTGGTCTTGCCGATACGGCGCCGGCCCGTGATGCGGGCGAAGAACCAGCGCTGCCGGTTGAGCATGTCCCGGAGCCCCTGCAGTTCCTGCTGGCGTCCATAAAAGCCCCAGCTCATGCGCCTCCTCGTAACAAAAAAGACTTTTGCTTATCTGTTGTCTGGTGGCAAGTGCTTGCATCTTCGGCAGTTGCACCAGTAAGCAGGAGGTCGATCCATGCGGCCCTGAGCAACTCCGCATTCGTCGGCGAATCCGGCAGTTGGGCCGCAGGACCGGCTTCATCGCCCCGGCCCGCTGGCCACTGCGCCGAATCGTGGGGGGCAGTCGAGCCCTCGCTCGCCCCCTCCCGGCATCGCAGTGGGATCCACGGGCGCACAGCGTTCGCCGATCCACGTCGCGATGTCGGCGAGCACTTCGTGGCGATTCGTCTCGACGAAGAGGTTGTGCAGCGCGCCGTCGTACGTCGTGTACGCCTTGTCGGCGACGCCGGCGTGTTCGAAGAACCAGCGGCTGCCCTCGGGAGACGTCACCGTGTCGGCCGTGCCGTGGAGCGCGAAGAACGGCACGCGCAGGTCGCGGGCCCGCGCCCGCACAGCCGCGATCGTCGTCATCACCTCGGCCGCGAGCCTGGGCGTGATCCGTCGCTGGTAGAGCGGATCGTTGCCGACGTAGGCCTCGAGCATCACGCGGTCGCGCGTGAGACGGTCGAGGTCGAGGCCTGGATCGATCCCGAGCCGGGGGACGACACGCGACAGCACAGGGAGCAGCGCCAGCAGCACGCGCGATCCGCCAGTCTCGCCGAGCGCCGGTGCGACCGCGACCACGCCCGCCAGCCCCTCGGGGTGGTGCAGTGCGCAGTCGGTCACGATCAACCCGCCGAGGCTCACGCCGACGAGGAACACCGGCCCGTTTGCGTGGCTGGCCCGCACGTGCGAGGTGAAGGCGTGCAGATCCGCACGGAAGTCGTCGAACGCGTCAACGTACGCCTGGTGCCCGTCAGATCGCCCATGCCCGCGCAGTTCGAGACGATGCACGCCGAAGCCGTGGGCACAGAAGGCCTCGGCCGCGGTCGTGTAGGGGATGCCGTCGACATGGTCGCCGATCCCGTGCACGAGCACGATGTCGGCGCGCCGTGGCGTCGTCGGTGTCGTGTGTCGCGTGCGCAGCGTGAGACCGTCGCGCGTCGTGAAGCCTGGAGTCATCGTGGATCCGCGGGGCTGACCGGGCCTGGATGTCGAGTCGACGTTCGCTTGCTCCGGCCAGCTGCGATGACTCTATACCCGCCGGGCGCCTCTGTGCGCATCGGGGGCCCTCCGATACAGCGTCACCTCGCCAGCCTCGGAGACCAGGATGCCCGCATCGCAGGTGATCGCGACCGTCGGCGGCCAGTTGTGGCGGCCGCCCCCGCCGAGCGAGCAGCCACCCTGCCAGGCGTGGCCGACGCATGTGCCGTCGACGAAGACGACGAACTCGGTCCATGAGCGGCCGGGGCCATACTTCGTGCCGCTGACGCGATCGACGTGCACGCGGTGGCCGTCGATCTCGAACTCGCAATGCGCATGCGCGGGCGAGCCCTTCGCGAACCGCCACGAGACGCCGCCGCCTTCGTCGATCGTGGGCGGCTGCACTGACGCGTCGTGCGGGCCGCGCTCCCACGCGACGGCGATCGTCCCAACGCGCGGTCCCATCGCGCCGTACCGATTGAAGCGTTCCTCGTCGGCCCTGCTGGGCAACTCGCGGCGCGTGAGCGTGAGGAAGTCCCACGACCGCCACGAGTCGCCGAGCGGGCACCCCTCGACCGCGCGATCGCCCGGCGCCGGCGCCGGCGTGACGCCGGAGGCTCTGACGGTCGCACGTGCGTGGGCGACCTCATCGAGAAGGTCGTCGATCTCGGCCAACCGCGGATCGTCTTCGTCGTGCTTCGGTGGTGGATGCGTCATGGGCCTCCTCGTGCGGCGTGGGCGGCGCCGCTCGACGAGGATGGTGGCATCCGGTGGTGTCAGCTCGGGTCACGAGGCGGAGGGCGACAGAACGACGTTGTATCGGCCGACATGTGCCACGGTGTACCCTGTCGCGGCACCCACAACCCATGACAATCCTCCTCTACCTCCTGCTCGGACTTGCGTCTCTGCTGACACTCCCCGTCGTGTTGCTCGTCATCGACGCGCGGCACGCTGCGGGGGCCAACGCCATGGGCCTCGTCATGGTGCCGATGTTGCTGGCACCGCGGTGGCTGGCCCTTGCCGGAGCGGTCGCGATTGCGTGCAGGCGGTCGGCGCTGGGCTGGATCCATCCGTCGCGCGCCTGGCAGGCCGTGGTCGCGTTCGGCTGGCTCGCCCTGAGCGGTGCCGCGTCGATCGCCTCGGTGATGATGGCCTACGGCCCCGACAGCGCAAGCTTCAAGCCGTGGGCCTTTGCCCTGGCCGTTGTCGTGCCGGTGTGCGTGGTCGCGGGCACGGTCATGGCCATCGGCGGGCCCAGGGGTTCGAATGCTGCGTGGCGCCTCGCAGCGGCGGCCGTGTCGCTGGTCGTGGTGTCTGGGGGCGCGACGATGTGGCGCGCCGAATGGATGCGCGAGCGCGAGGTCCGCGCAGCCGCAGCCGCGGCGGACGACGAACAACAGCGGTGGCTCGCTGCGCAGCGCCGTGCCCTGCAGGCGCTGTCGCCGCAGGCGCCGCTGCGCGAGTGGTTGCCCTGGCTCAACGTGTCGATCGACGAGCTGCGCGACCCGGCGCTCGCTGCCGTTCGTGCACGTCCAACGCTCGAGCAGGACGTGGCGGCGATGCTTCGGGCACCAGGCGAGGCGCCTGTCGCGCTGCGCTTCCTGTGGCTGTGGATGCCAGACCCGCCAGCCTCGCTGGCCGATCCCATCCACGAGGCGATCGCCGGGCTGCCCGCGTGGGCCGAACGCCACATCACCGCGCGTGCCGGCGCCGCCCCCGTGGGCGCAAACGGCGAGACCGGGGCGCCCGATGACCTTCCGCGGGAGCGCCCGGTGGAATTGTCGGACATGGCGCAGGCCGCCATCGTCCTCGCCGACAAGTACGCGCAGAGCGGGCTCGACTTCGTGACGCCGATCCGCGCGTTCGACGAGGTGCTCACGCGTCACGCGTTGCCCGAGGAACAGCTCGGCTCCGACATCACCTACCAGCCGCGGTCGTATCTCGAGACATGGCTGGAGCGCGCAGATCGCGCGCGACAGCCTGACTGATGCCCCGCTGCCGCGACGGATCGTTGCAACGCATCGTCGTGCGATGCCCGTCGCGACCCGGCCCGTCGTTGCGGCGGGCTACCGTCGATGCCGCGCAATCCCCATCGCCGCAGCGATCACGCCCGTCGCCACCGCGAACGTGATCCGCATGCCGACGGCGACCGACCCGGGCGTGGCGGTCGCGACATCGTTCGTGCCTGCCGCATGTGCGAAGACCGCCCCCATGGCCGACGCGCCGGTGATCAACCCGAGGTTGCGCGCGAGGTTGAGCAACCCCGACACGACGCCGCGCCGGTCGGGCGGCACGTTCGCGAGCACGGCGGTGGTGTTGGCGGCCTGGAACACGGCGTAGCCGACGGTGGTGGTGACGATGGCGGCGAGGTAGCCGGCGATGCCGGCCGTGGTGGGCAGCAGGCTCAACGCGAGGCCGCCGGCGCCGATGCCGGTGAGCCCGGCCGCGGCCAGGCGTGTTGCGCCGAGGCGGTCGACGAGGCGTCCGGCGGGCACGCCCGCCATCGCCGCCACGATCGGCCCGAGCGACATGACGAGGCCCGCCGACGCGGCACCGAGGCCGAGCGCGCGCATGAGATAGAACGGGCTCACCACCAGCGTTGTCATCATCACCGTCGACACCAGCGCGGTCGCGCCCAGGCTCGCCGCCAACGTTCGGCTCCGGACCATCGCCAGCGGCACGAGCGGCGATGCCGCTCGCATCTCGATCCACACGAAGAGGCCGAGGCCGGCGACGGCGGCTGCCAGCAGTGCGGCGTTGGCCGCGCCCGCCCGGCCGCGCCCGAGGGTCATGGCGAGGGCGTATGCGGCAAGCGTCAGCGCGAGCACGAACGTGCCCGTGGCGTCGATGCGGCCAGCGGCGCCGCGACGCGCGCGGTCGGCCGGCAGGCTGCGGAGGGCCACGACGAAGGCGAGGATGCCGAGTGGCACGTTGACGAGGAAGATCGTGCGCCATCCCGGCCCCGCGATCAGCACGCCGCCCAGCGAAGGTCCGAGGGCCGTGCCCACCGCCGACATGGTCCCGAGGAGTCCCATCGCGCTTCCCGTCCGCTCCTTCGGCACGACGTCGCCAGCGAACGCCGTGGAGAGTGCCATCAGGACCGCGGCGCCGAGGCCCTGCAGTGCGCGCGCCGCGATCAACCAGCCGAGCGATGGAGCGAGGGCGCAGGCGACCGAGGCGGTGGTGAACAGCGCGATGCCGGCAACGAGCAGCCGGCGGCGCCCGGCGACGTCGCCGAGCCGGCCGACGCCAACGATCAGCGTGGTGTTGGCGAGCAGGTAGGCGAGCACCACCCACTGCACCTGCGCAAACGTGGCGTCGAAGGCCCCCGTCAGCGCCGGCAACGCGACGTTGGCGATGCTCGTCCCGAGCGACGGCAGCAGCATGCACAGCGCGAGGGCGGCGAGCGCCCAGGTGGCCGAGGCCGTGTCTGTTGCGTTCCCGCGTGCCGCCTCACCAGGTATTGCCACCACTGTTGCCATGCGCACCGCCCATCTCGTGGATCCGGAAGTGGAGCCACGTCGAAGATAGGGCTTGGTATGAGATGGCGGAAGACGCATCATCTGCACTCAATACATGCACGCAACGCCACATTTCACTGGTGGTGGAAAGGTCCCGGTCATGGCTCGACCCGATTTCAACCTGCTCGTCACGCTCGACGTGCTGCTCGCCGAGGGCAGCGTGGCGCGGGCGGCCCGCCGCCTACGGCTCAGCCCGTCGGCGATGAGCCGCGCGCTGGCGCGCCTGCGCGCCACCACGGGAGATCCGCTGCTGGTCAGGGCCGGGCGCGGCCTCGTGCCGTCGCCGCGCGCGATCGAGCTGCGCGAGCGCGTCGCCTCGCTGGTCACCGACGCGGAGGCCGTGCTGCGTCCACAGAGGGCGCTGGATCCGCGGCGGATCGAGCGCACGTTCACGCTGCGCACCAACGATGGATTCGTCGAGACCTTCGGGCCCGCGCTGATCGCGAGGGTTGGCGACGAGGCGCCGGGGGTGCGGCTGCGCTTCGTGCAGAAGCCCGACAAGGACAGCGCGCCGTTGCGCGAAGGGGCCGTCGACCTCGAAACGGGCGTCGTCACCAGCTCGACCGGGCCCGAGGTGCGCGCGCAGGCATTGTTCAGCGACCGGTTCGTCGGCGTCGTCAGGCGGGGACATCCGCTCGGCGCGGCGCGGATCACGCCGGCCCGCTACGCGGCCAGCCGGCACGTCGTCGTCTCGCGGCGTGGCGTCGATCGGGGGCCGATCGACGAGGCCCTCGCGCCCCTCGGGTTCGAGCGGACGGTCGTCGCGATGGTCGGCACCTTCTCTGCCGCGCTCGCCCTGGCGCGGGAATCCGACCTGGTGGCCAGCGTGCCCGGGCGTCACACCGAGCGGCTGCGCGCGGGCATGCGCAGCTTCACGTTGCCGGTGCCGCTCGAGCCCATCACGATCTCGCTGCTGTGGCACCCGAGGCAAGAGGCCGATCCCGCGCACCGCTGGCTGCGCGGGTGTGTCGTGCAGGTGTGCAGGCGAGGGCGCATGCCGCCGGCGTGAGGATGCGTCACGGGGGTCCGCGAGTCGCTTCCGGTGATGGCCACCGCCATCCCGGCTGTACGGCACGCCGCCCGCCGCGCGCGCGGCAGGCGACGTGTCGTGTGCTGTCGCGTTGGGGGCACGGTCGGCGCGGAGGCGCCGCCGCTACGCGTGTTCCACCACCGCGCGCTCGCGTGCGGCCGCGTGTTCCTGCGCCCACGCACGCAGCGTGTCGTCGAGGCGCGCGCGCTGCACGAACAGGTCGTGCACGGCCGGCGTGTCGCCCGCCGACTGCGGCGCCTTGAGGAAGAACGACAGCCACTCCTGCACGCCCGACGCGCCCTGCCGATGTGCGAGGTCGAGGAACAGCGCGAGATCGAGCACGATCGGCGCGGCAAGAATCGAGTCGCGGCAGAGGAAGTCGACCTTGATCTGCATCGGGTACCCGAGCCAGCCGAAGATGTCGATGTTGTCCCAGCCTTCCTTGTTGTCACCGCGCGGCGGGTAGTAGTTGATGCGGACGACGTGATCGATGTGCCCGTAGAGATCCGGGTACTGCCCGGGCTCGAGGATGGTGTCGAGCACGCCGAGCTTCGACACCTCCTTCGACTTGAAGTTCTCGGGGGCGTCGAGCACCTCACCGTCGCGGTTGCCCAGGATGTTGGTCGAGTACCACCCGCGCAGCCCAAGCATGCGCGCCTTGAGGCCTGGCGCCAGCAGCGTCTTCATCCACGTCTGGCCGGTCTTGAAGTCCTTGCCGGCCACCGGCACGCCGTGGTGCGCCGCCGCCTCGATCATGCACGGCAGGTCGAGCGTGAGGTTCGGCGCGCCATTGGCGTACGGCACGCCCGACGTGATCGCCGCCCATGCGTAGATCTGGCTCGGCGAGATGTTGGCGTCGTTGTCCTTCAGGCCCTGCGCGAAGGCCGCCATCGACGCGTGCACGGCCGACGCCTCGTGATACGCCTCGGTCGACCCGCACCAGACCATCACGAGGCGGCTGCACCCGTGCTGCACCCTGAATCGCGCGATGTCGTCGATGAGCGCCTGCGCCTGTTCCCACTTCGATGTCTGCGGCTTGACGCGCACGCCCTCGAGTCGCGAGACCCACCGGCGATCGAACACGGCGTCCATCGGCACGATGGCTTCGAGCTCGTCGGCGATCGGTTCGAGATGTTCGCGGTCGAGGACCCTGGCCGTGCGGGCGGCGTCGAGCACGTTGCGCGTGATCGGGTCCCAGCCGCCAAACACGAGGTCGTCGAGGTCGGCGAGGGGCACGACGTTGCGGATGAGCTCCTCGCGGCTGTCGGGGCCCGAACCCACGTCGAGACGAGCCATCTGGCTGAGCGAGCCGATGGCCGGCGTCAGGCCCTTGCGCGCCAGCAGCACGCCGGCGATGAAGGTCGAGGCGACGGCACCCATCCCGGGGAGGAGGACGCCGAGTCTGCCGGTGGCTGAGTGGCTGCGTGTGGTGTGCATGCCAGCGACAGTAAGTGAAGATTCACGTCGTGTCTCTTTTGTGAAGCAACTCTGAAGTATCATCCGGGAGTGCTTCCTGACCTCTCCATCCGGCAGCTCGAATACCTCGTGGCCGTGGACGAAGCGCCGACCTGGGCCAGGGCGGCGGCGTCGGTCGGGGTGAGCCCATCGGCGCTGTCGCAGGGGCTCGCCGAACTCGAGCGCCGCCTGGGTGTGTCGCTCTTCGACCGCGAGAGCCGCCGTCGGCAGCTGCGGCCGTCGGCGCAGCCCGTCGTGGCGCACGCGCGCCAGGTGCTCGGCCTGGCCGCAGACCTCGCGCGCTGGGCCGACCGGATCAAGCGCGGCGCGGCCGGACGTGTGCGCATCGGCATGATCGACGTCGCCGCCATCGTCCACTTCCCCGATACGCTGCAGGCGTTCCGCGCGGCCAATCCAGGGATCGACGTCCTGATCCGCGTCGCGCCGTCTGGCGCGCTGCTCAAGCTCCTCGCGGCCGGCAGCCTCGACGTGGCGGTGTGCGTGACGCCGCCGCGCGCGCTACCGGGCATCGAGACACGCGTGCTGCGCACCGAGGTGCTCGCGGTCTACGCGCCGCCTGGACGGGCGATTGGTGCTCCCTCGACGTGGGGACCGTGGGTGCTCTTCCCAGCGGGATCACACACGCGCACCGTGGTGTTCACCGAACTGCGCCGGCTCGGGGCACCGCTCGACGTAGTTGCCGAGAGCCACCAGCCCGACGTGCTGCGCGAGATGGTGCGCTTCGGCGCCGGATGGACGGTGCTGCCAAGTTCGCAGGCCGAAGATGGCCCGCGCGGCCTCGAACACGGGCGCGCGCTCACGACCCGGCAACTGGTCGTCGCAACCCGGGCGAGCGCCGTGCGTGACCCGGCGGTCGACCTGTTCGTGGAGCAGTTGCAGCCACGCCGATCAGCCAGGGCCGTGCGTCGAGGCCGGCCCCCGACGTCGCGCTGATGTCGGTCGGCCGGCTGACGCTGGCGGTGTTCGCAGGCTGGCGAAGCCGGCAGCCACCGGGTGCGACGACTTGCGGGCAGGCAGTGTGCTCGAAACTGACGCCACGGGCTTATCATCCAACGCATGCCGCCGCGGGACTTGAGCAGCGACGACTCGCTGCGCGCCCTCATCGATCAGTACCGCACGCGCTGCCTCTGGTTCATGCGCGAGGGTTACTACCCCACGACCAACGACGAAGTGTTGCTGGTGCTCGATGCCATCCAGCGCCACGGCGACGTCGAGGCCTTCAAGCGGGCCGGAGTTCTCAGACAATGGGTCTCAGCGACTTCCAGCGCAGCATCTGCCAGCTCCTAGCGACCCGTCGGCGGCAGCACGGCGAGAGCTACCTCGCTGGTGGCGCCACCCTGAACGAACTGCTCGGTGCCCCGCGGCTCTCGCACGATCTCGACATCTTCCACGACACAGACGAGGCGCTGGCGGCGTCGTGGCAGGCCGACCGGACGTCGCTGATCGCGGCGGGCTACCGCGTCGATCTGTTCAGGGAACGTACTGGCTTCGTCGAGGCGCAGGTGATCCTCGCCGGCGAGGGCGTGCTGATGCAGTGGGCCCGAGACAGCGCGTTCCGCTTCTACCCGCTCGTCGAGCACCGTGACTTCGGCCTCACGCTGCACCCCTTCGACCTGGCAACGTCGAAGATCCTCGCGCTCGTCGGGCGCGTCGAGGTGCGCGACTTCGTCGATACCCTGACGTGCGTCCACGAGGTCCAGGCCCTCGGCTTCCTCGCGTGGGCGGCCTGCGGCAAGGACCCGGGGTTCAGCCCAGCGGCGATCCTCGAGGAGGCCGCGCGGACGTCGCGCTATTCAGACGCCGAGGTGCGGACGCTTGCCTTCAGTGGCGATGCCCCCGACGCCGCGGGGTTGTCGCGCCTGTGGCGGACCCACCTCAACGACGCACGATCGATCGTGGCCGCGTTGCCGCCAGACCAGGTGGGCCAGGCGGTCCTCGACGAGACTGGCCGGCCGTACCGTGGAGGTCCCGACGATGTGCGCTCGTCCATGGCGTCTGGCCGACTGAGGTTTCACCCCGGGTCGATTCGCGGCGCGTTGCCCACCTTTGCGTAGCCGCCCGGATATGGCGCGACGCCGCGGCCGGCCCTGCAGTGGTGACGGGGATGGCTGACGTTCCCTGAGTGGCGCGACCGTGAGGCCTGCTGCGCCCGGACCCGAACCCGCCGCTACCAGAGCACGGGATCGCTGCCCGAGCCACCCGGCGTGTCGAGGTCGAGGAATCGCACGAGCCCGC
Source organism: Acidobacteriota bacterium (assembly GCA_016789685.1). Lineage (GTDB taxonomy): Bacteria > Acidobacteriota > Vicinamibacteria > Vicinamibacterales > JAFNAJ01 > JAEUQQ01. The sequence goes on from JAEUQQ010000555.1 coordinate 35,383, forward strand.
CCCAGCGCTGGTTGACCTGGAAGCCGTGCTTCGAGAACAGCTGGCCGAGGAAGAAGTTGGTCTTCACGCACCGCGCGCCCTGCGCGGCCATGCGCACGCAGAAGTCCTCGAGCAACCGCCCGCCGAGTCCCTGGTGACGCAGGCCCGCGGCGACGACGATGCCGTCGACGTAGACGACGCGCGACTCCTGCCAGCGGTAGAACAGCCCGCCGACGATGCGTTCCTCCTGGTCGGCGATGACGAGGTGTCGATCCTCGGCGCTGATGCGCTTGGGGTAGTCGGCTTCGAGGATGAGGCGGTACAGGTGGCCCACCTCGACGGGCGTGATCGGCTCGCGCACTTCGTAGGGCGTGCCGGCCGTGTCGCCGATGATCGATCGCACCAGCACGCGGCGATCCTCGAGGCGGCCGACCTCGAGGATTTCGATCTGCTGGGCCTTCTGCGCCTGCGGGAACACCATCCGGCTGAACACGTCGCGGTCGTGCGCATCGACCATCAGGTTCTGCAGCTCCGACAGTTCCTCGAGCTGTCCGTGGCGCATCGCCGCCTTGCCGAGGCGCCGCGCGACGAGGCGATCGAACACGTCGTCGACCTGCGCACCGGCCTGCGCGAAGTACGTGTGCTGGTACACGTGGTAGCGCAGGGCGTCGTGGAAGCGCTCGAGCCGGTAGAGGTGGATCATCTGCATGACCGCTTCCTCGCGCGCTTCGGGGCTGGCGGTCGGATTGACGCGTTCCCAGTCGGCGAACCGCTGGATCGCGCACTGCACGGGAAGCGGCACGTACGGGTGCGCCTCGAGTCCTGCGCGATACGCGTCCAGCGTGCGCGTCAACGCACGCGTGTCGGTGGTCTCTGGCGCCGACGCGAGTTCCTGCTCGAGCGCCTCGAGGAACTGCATCGACGTCGCCGGGCCGACCGCCTCGACGCACGCGTCGAAGATCCAGCTCGGGTGCAGCATCTCGCGGCTGTGCGGGTGGAACGCCTCGGTCTGGCGGTAGAAGTTCCGGTACAGTCGCGAGACGAAGGCTGCGGGCCCCTCGTAGGCCCGCCACCCGGCCAGCGAGAGGATCATCGTGCCCTCGTGGAAGTCGGCCTCGGGCACGGCGACGTTGGCCGGCGTCAGGGCGCCCGGCACGATGCGATAGCCGCTCTGTTCCCAGGCGCGGAAGAACGCGGCCATGGCGCGCACGAACAGCTTCCGCCAGGCCCACTGCTTCGCCCCGGCGTCGGGCACGTCGGCCTCGCGCGACAGCGCACGGATGCGTTCCCACGCGGTCAGGTCGTTGACGTAGGTGATCGCGATCGCGCCGAGGTCCTTGCGCCACGCGCCGAAGCGCGGCAGCGCCGGCGGACCAAACGCCTGGTCAGACAGGGCGGTGAGCCACAGCACCGTCTCGCCGACGGCCTTCTTCTTCCGCAGCTGGTCGCCCGTGACGAGCAGCAGGTCGAAGTGGCGTCCGTCGAGCAGGTTGATCCCGAGCCTGTAGAGGTGCAGCCGCGGATGCGAGAGCACGGTCGAGACCCAGACACCGTCGGCGGCGACCCGGCTCCACGCGAAGCCGTCTTCGCCGAACGCCCGCGCGAGCGCGCGCGGCATGAACGTGCGATCGAACAGCACCGTGCGCAGCCACTCGCGCTGCCTGGGACCGATGCCGAAGTCGAACACCACCTTGCCCGTCGGCTGCACGGTGGTGTCGGTCGGCGCCGCGTGCGCGAACGTGCGTTCGTGCCAGGCCGTCAGGCGATCGAGCACGCGCGCCGCCGTCCGTGCCAGTGCGGGATCCTCGCGGAACAGCGCCCACGACGCGAGTTCGGCCTCGACGGCCGGGAACGACTCGCGATCGTGCCGTGCGAAGTCGCCCAGCATCTCGAGCACGCGCGTGAACTGCGTACGTCGCACGGGTGGCCCCGGCCATTCGAGCCGCGTGCGATAGCTGTAGAGGCGCTGGCGCAGGGCCTGCAGGCGCCGCTCGCCCTCGCGCGACCGCGCGATTGCCGCGACGCTCGCCTCGTTGAGGAAGGTCAGGCCCGACTCGACGAAGGCCGGGAACACCTTGTCGTAGTCGGCCACGGGCTCGTCGAGCAGGAGCACGCGATACGCGCGCGCGCGCACCTCTTCTTCGCGACGATACGCGAGCGCCTCGAGCCGCCTGCGGATGACGGCGGCCATGCGCTCGTCGGTCTGCCCGAGGACGCCGGCCAGGCGTTCGATGGCCTCGACGGCCTCCTGCCCGCTGCCGAACAGCGCCGGCACCACCTGGTCGTGCAGTTCGCGCAGGCGGTCGTCGCCGATCAGGCGTTCGGACTTCCCGG